>CAJXJG010000168.1 GCA_913054425.1 uncultured Fidelibacterota bacterium | reverse complement strand
TATGTATCGATTTCACCAGCAAGGATAAGGTTGCCGTAAAAAGCGAGAAAACTTGCAAGCGGGTCAAAAATGACAGGATCATAGTACAGAGTTCCACTGTCATTATAAATGAATTGGACTCCTTTATCAAAAAAGCGTAAGTCGCTTCCATTTGAGAATAATGCTTGAGCAAGAAACGTCCTGTTTGATCCTTTATTGGAGACGCCCTCAAACACAAAATGAATGTTGAGGGAAATATCCAGATCGCTAAATTCTTCATTCCATACAGTTGAAGAATAAAATCTTTTCATTTCATCCCGGAGAGGCAAAATAAGTTGACGAATGTTACTTTTTAATAATTGTTCATCAAAAGTAACTTCTATTTGTCCAAATTGAGCATAGATGGAATCAGAACTAAAAAAGAAAAAAACAATGATTTGTATGATTCGACGGAAAAGCATTACAATCAAAAATAGACTGTCCTTTTGTTGTAGGCAAGAAAAAGATGGAAAATATTGTTTTTGGGATTGCTAGATCCCGAGGTTTTCATTTAGTTTTATTATTATTAATTTCAACAATGGCAAACATCAAGGAACTTATCCAGCCTCATAAACAATTCCATAAAACACTTAGGTGTGCAGGAAAACTAGGAGAAGAACTAGGTCTTGAATGCTATGTGGTAGGCGGGGCAGTTCGAGATCTTTTTCTCCATATAAATATATTGGAAGTTGATCTCATGGTTGTAGGAGATGGAATTGCATTCGCCCAAGAGCTGGGGACCCGTTTAAAAGTAAAAAAGATTATTCCCTTTAAAAAGTTTGGGACTGCCATGATACCACGAAAAGATCTCCCAGTAGAGGTTACTTCTGCCCGTACTGAAACGTATAAAAAAGATTCTCGAAAACCAACGAAAGTAATATATACAGATTTACAGGGGGATTTACTTCGGAGAGATTTTACAATTAATGCTATGGCCATGGATATACTGCCGAAAAGTTTTGGGGATTTATATGATCCTCTTGGGGGGATTGCTGATCTGAAGAAAAAACAGTTACGAACACCTTTAGACCCGGATGTGACCTTTTCTGATGATCCTCTTCGGATGATTAGGGCAGCATATTTTTCTGCTAAATTGGGATTTCAACTCTCGGATGAATGTATCGAGTCAATGAAACGTCAGGCAAAACGAATCGAAATAGTTTCATGGGAACGCATCACAGCGGAACTGAAAAAAATACTCAAAACAAGAAAACCTTCCGTTGGGCTTTCCGTTCTTCAGGACACCGACTTGCTGAAACACGTTTTCCCTGAAGTTAGTGCTATGTATGGAATGGAACAGGTAAAAGGATGGCACCATAAAGATGTTTTTTACCATACCATGCAGGTTGTTGATAATGCCGCAGAACTGTCTGAAAAGATGGAAGTCCGGTTTGCTGCTCTTGTCCATGATATTGCAAAACCGCGTACGCGCAGGATCGACTCAAAGAAGGGATATACTTTTCATGGGCACGACAGTATTGGTTCACATATGTTGGACAAGATTGCAAAACGCATGAAGCTTTCCAATGAGTTGCGGGACTATTTAAAAAATTTGACCTTGTTACATCTCCGTCCAATTGCATTGGCGAAAGAAGGTATTACAGATTCAGCAGTAAGGAGGGTTATGGTTTTAGCCGGAGAAAATATAGAGGATCTCTTAATCCTTTGCCGAGCGGATATTACTAGTAAAAACCCGAAATTAGTGAAAGAGTATATGGGAAATTTTGAACGAGTAGAAAAGCTTATGTTAGATGTAAAGGAACGGGACAGCTTCAGGGCATTTCAATCTCCTGTCAAAGGAAAGGATATTATGAAGGAGTGCGGGCTTTCTGAAGGGAGAATAATTGGACAAATAAAACACGCTATCGAAGAAGCAATTTTAGATGGAGAAATAGAAAACAATTATGAAGCTGCCTATGAGTACCTGGTTCAAATAAAAGGTCAATACACAAGTTGATTCTTTTAGGAATTATTTCTTTGCTGAAAAATAATCAGGATAATAAATTTTCCATTGAATCTCTATTTACAAACGATTTAGTTTTCACCTTATTTTATAAACCTAATTAAAGGAAACAAACATGAAAAATACTTTAAATTTTCTTGACAGAATTCAACAAAACATTAATGACCGGCATTTATTGAAACATCCTTTTTATCTGGCATGGGTAAATGGCGAACTTGAGTTATCTGCAATTAAAGAATATGCAGCGCAGTATTATCACCACGTAAGTGCTTTTCCAAGATACATTTCCGGTATTCATTCTAATTGTGAGGATTTATCTGTCAGGCAGAAATTGTTGGATAATTTAAATGATGAGGAACAAGGTGAAGAAAATCACCCAGAACTGTGGAAGCGTTTTGGTGAAGGCGTGGGAAATACTCGTAGCTATATGGAGTCTGTTAAACAAATGAAGGAAACAAAAACTCTTGTGAGTACATTTTTTAGTCTGACAAAAAATTCGCCAGTTCATGTTGGTTTAGCTGCGCTTCTATGTTATGAATCAATGGTGCCGGAAGTAGCTGAGTCCAAAATCCAGGGGTTGAGAGAATTTTATAACATCAATGATGAGGAGACTCTTCAGTTTTTTCTGGTTCATATAAAAGCAGACAAATTTCATCGGGAAATTTGTTATTCAATTCTGGATTCTATTTGTAAAACAAATGAGCAAAAGGAAGATGCATTGCAAGCGGTTGATTCAGCTTTGGATGTATTGAATGGCTTTTTAACAGGAGTTCAAAAAAACTATTGTTAAAAAAAGTCTCTGTGATTTCTTTTAAGAAATTCGATTAATTGGATAACACGAGTATTTAGTTTAATTACGTACGTTTTATCATAACAAATCTGTATTAGTTTTAAACAGATATTTTTAAGTTATGAACCGCACTTATATTTACGGAAACAGTAGTCCTCTATTTTAAGTAAATTCACCGATTATTTTTACCTTTCAACAATACTATTTGATTAAGTTATATAAAATAAAAATATATGGGAAATGAATTCCAACGGGTAGTTGGTGTAATTCCGGCACGATTAAATTCAATACGATTCCCAGGTAAAATTCTTGCTCTAATTAATGGATTACCCATGGTGATGTTGGTTGCTGAAAGAGCTTTACAGGCACAATTGCTTGATGAAGTTATCATTGCTGTTGACAGCGAAGAAGTGAGAAAAAAATTGAAGAATTCAAAGATAAAAGTTGTAATGACTTCAAGTGAACACAGCTCTGGTTCGGATCGGGTAGCGGAAGTTGTGAAAGAACAGGACGTTGAAATTGTTGTAAATATTCAAGGTGACGAGCCGATGCTTGATCCTGTTATTATTGATAAAATGGTGTATGAATTTCGTGAGGTTGAAGTACAAATGGTTACCAGCGTGAGCACTGAAATTACTCCGGAAGATTTTCTGGATACGAATACAGTAAAAGTATTGTTGGATGAACATCGCAATGCCACCGCGTTTCAAAGAATACTTAAGCAGAAAACTACAGGAGGATGGTATCGCCATATTGGAGTGTATGCCTTTAGGAAAGAAACATTGTTATATTTTACGGGTTTGCCCCAGTCAATAAACGAACAAAAGTACGGCTTAGAACAATTACGCGCTCTGGATAACGGAATTTCAATCCGTGCTGTAGTTACTCATTATCCCTACCGTGGTGTTGATACAGAGAAAGACTTGGGAACCATTCGCCAAATGTGCGAGGTCGCAAAATCATGACACCAAAAAAGCCGGAAAAATTCCTTTTTGTCTTAGGTGGAGTAATATCAGGACTTGGGAAGGGAATTGCTGCAGCTTCAATCGGGTATCTTCTGAAAAGTTCTGGATTACGTGTTACAATATTAAAATTAGATCCATATTTAAACGTAGATCCCGGGACGATGAACCCGTATCAGCATGGTGAAGTTTTTGTATTAGATGACGGGTCAGAAACAGATTTGGATTTAGGGCACTATGAGCGGTTTATTGATGAAGATATGTGCAAAAATAATAATGCCACTACTGGCCAGATTTACAGCACTGTTCTTGAAAAGGAACGCGCCGGGGATTATCTTGGGAAAACAGTTCAAGTCATTCCACATATAACAGATGAAATTATATATCGTATCAGGTCAGTAAACGCCCCCAAAAGGTTTGATGTGGTAATTTGCGAGGTTGGCGGAACGGTTGGCGATATTGAAAGCCTACCTTTTTTGGAAGCGATACGGCAATTGTCAGTTGAGGTGGGGTATCACAACTACCAGATTGTTCATGT
>CAJXJG010000167.1 GCA_913054425.1 uncultured Fidelibacterota bacterium | reverse complement strand
CCCCAAAACTCATCACAAGTTTTCTGATAGCCGGTTTTGTCTTTTTTTCCTGTGAGGATGAAAAAGAAGATGAAGCCGTATCAGCATCAATTCATGTTAGTGCAATGTTTATGAATTATGTTGCCGGCAGTGATGCCACCATGATCATGGTCTACCTCTGGGAAGGCGCTGACTGGAGTACTGCATCTGCAGCCGGTACCGTAGCAAGTGGAATGTTCACGTTGTCAACAGCCGATACAATTATGTCCACCGTGGAAGTAGAAATCGAAACATTGCCGGCCGGTACCTATTATCTGGGTATTTTTGAAACCAGCAAAATGGCTTATGACGCCGATGATGATGCTCAGAAATCCGCCGGGTATTATAATACCACGGAAGATGATTACAACCATATGATGACTCCCACGGGAATCGCAGTATCCGAGTCCAAGGATTATGACTTGGAAACAATGATGGTCATGAGTATGATGTAAATCGTCTTTTAGACTTTTTAATTTGTGAATCAGGTTTTGCAAAGGATTTTTTTAATCAATATCAACATGAGGATTCCATGATATTTAATAAACTCATTACATCTCTCATTTCATTCGTTGTTTTTTGTTCTCAATTGGTGGCTAGTGGTTCTATCACAGGTACAATTACCTACAAAGGAAAAATCCCCAAACTGAAAAAGTTCGATATGGCCATTGAACCGGTCTGTATGCAGAAACACGAGACCGATCCAATAAGATTCACCGGAAGGTCAGAAGCATTGGTTCTGGGTGATGGGAATACCATGGGCAATATTTTTGTCCAAGTCGTTTCGGGATTACCGAAAAAAGAATATTCATCACCGGAAACTCCGGTAATCCTTGATCAAAACGGCTGTACTTATTCGCCCCATGTTCTTGCACTGATGGTTGACCAGCCATTGAAATTCCTAAATTCAGATGGACTGCTTCATAATCTCCATACATTGCCGGAAGAAAATGATGAATTCAATGTAACCATGCCGAAATTCTTGAAAGAGACTATACGGACGTTTGAATACGCGGAAGGGATGTTCCCAATCAAATGTGATGTGCATCCCTGGATGGGTGGTTTTGTTGCAGTATTAGACCATCCTTTCTTTGCTGTGACCAAAAAGGATGGTGTTTACAAGATTGATGGGCTCGACCCCGGTGAGTATGAAATTGAGTTTTGGCACGAGAAACTTGGGACTCGAAATGCTACAGTTTCTGTAAAAGAAGGTGATGCCCAAACACTTGATTTTGTTTTCAAGCGCTAAACAGGAACAAATTTGACAGAAGAACATCACGAAGAATTAGGCTGGTGGCGTAAGTACATATTCTCTTTAGACCATAAGGTTATTGGTCTCCAGTATGGCTTAACAGCGCTATCCTTCCTTTTGCTGGGCTTCATGCTCATGATACTCATGCGCTGGCAGTTGGCCTACCCTGGAGAAGTCATTCCCTGGCTTACATTTGTATTGATCTTCATTTTCATTGGTTTTACGATCATTTACCTTGCGGGCAAGAACCGGCCCTATTTAGCCCTTAACAGTTTTATCTTTTTCGGAATTGCCGGTTTGATCTGGTATTTCACCACAGGGGAAGAACGGTTGCCCGGTGGAATCATGCTACCGGAGTTTTACAACCAACTGGGAGCAATGCACGGAACCATCATGGTATTTCTTGGTGTGGTGCCCCTGGCTGTTGGTGCCTTTGGTAATTACATCCTTCCTCTGCAGATCGGCGCTCCGGATATGGCATTTCCACGCCTGAATATGGCCAGTTATTGGGTGTATTTTATTGGCGGCGTTCTTATGATTATCAGCTTCTTCCTTCCCGGTGGGGCCGCCCAGTCCGGTTGGACTTCCTATTCACCGCTGGCAGATATCAATACGGGGCAAACCATGTGGCTCATCGCCATGCTTTTTTTGATCATGTCATCATTGCTGGGAGCTATCAATTTTATTGTAACCACGGTCCAGTTGCGGGCAGAAGGGATGACCTGGTTTCGTCTGCCTTTTTTTGTATGGACGCAATTGATTACAGCCTTTCTTTTATTACTGGCCTTTCCCAGCCTGCAGATTGGCGCCATTATGCAGTTGTTAGATCGTATTGCCGGTGCAAGTTTTTTTATTCCTGCAGGGATTATTCAGGGCGGTAAAGTTTTGGAATATGCGGGCGGCGGCAATCCTTTACTTTGGCAGCACTTGTTCTGGTTTCTCGCTCATCCGGAAGTTTATGTTTTAATTTTACCAGCCATTGGCATTATTACTGAAGTGATCACAAACAACTCTCGTAAACCGCTTTGGGGCTATCCGGCTATGGTCTATTCCCTCTTTATTGTTGGGTTTCTGTCATTTGTAGTTTACGCCCACCATATGTTCATAACTGGTATGGGGACGGCAGTAGCAACCTGGTTTCAGACCACAACCATGATCATTTCCATCCCATCTGTGGTTTTTCTCGCTGTCCTGGTTTTTACACTGTGGGGCGGATCCATTCGTTTTACAACACCCATGTTGTTTGCCTTGGCCTGGATTCCCATGTTTGGCATTGGTGGTTTAACGGGGCTTCCTTTGGGACTTGCGCCCCCGGATATTCATCTCCATGATACTTATTATGTCATCGGTCATTTTCATTATATAGTTGCACCGGGTAGTATTATCGCATTTTTCGCGGGACTCTATTATTGGTTCCCCAAGATCTGTGGGCATAAACTAAATGACACTCTAGGAAAAATTCATTTCTGGGGAACGCTCATCGGAATGAATCTGGTATTTGCGCCCATGCTGGTGCAGGGGATGGCTGGTATGTCCCGGCGACTCTACGATGGCGGCATGGAATATGACCATGTACAACCGGTCATGTTCTTGAATGAATGGATGACCTGGGGTTCCTGGATGATTGGTATTTTCCAGATTTTCTTCATTTTGAATATGGTACTCACCCTACGGAAAAAATCACCTACTGAAGATAATCCCTGGGAAGCCACTACTTTGGAATGGGCAACTTCTTCACCACCACTGGCCCATGGAAATTTTGAAACGGAACCCGTCGTTTATCGCCCGCCTTATGAATACAATGTCCCCGTGAATGGGCATATTGAACCCTATTTGCCCCAACATAAAAAAGTGGAAATGAGGGATTAATTCATGGAAATTCCTTTTACAATCAATGAACGTCCTGATACTGGATTAACAAATCCTAAATTTGGCATTTGGCTCTTTCTTGCTTCTGAAGTTATGCTCTTTGGTTCGCTGTTTACATCCTATATTATTTTACGAATCGGATCTCCGGTACCTCCGCACATCCTTGCCTGGCCAATCCAATCCCAGGAACTGAATGTATTAATTGGCGCAATAAACACAGCTATATTAATTGCCTCCAGTGTAACCATGATTCTATCATGGGTAGCCTTAAAAGAAAAACAGTTCAAAAAGTTTAAATTGTATATGGGACTCACAATAGTCTTGGCTGTTCTCTTTCTTGTAGTCAAGATTTGGTTAGAATATCTTCCAAAAATTCAACATGGGCATGTTATGTCAACCAATAATTTTTTTGCTATGTATTACCTGATGACAGGTCTTCATGCCTTGCATATCATCGGCGGTATTGTTGTCCTTGCTTATTTTTGGGGACCCGGGGCTAAAATGTGGGAATCCAACCCTGAACAGTTTACCAATCGGATTGAAGTTGCCGGACTCTATTGGCATTTTGTGGACTTGGTATGGATATTTCTGTTTCCAACCCTTTACTTGTTATGAGCGACCCACATAACAATTTGGCATCAAATAAGAACCTGCACTACGTTTTAATTGGAGCCCTATTACTTGTCCTTACTGTGGTCACTGTATGGACATCGACCTTTAGTTTTTCGATCGGCGTTAGCGTTGGAATAGCTTTGATTATTGCCACAGTAAAAGGATCGTTGGTGGCGAGTTATTTTATGCATCTTATCACCGAAAATAAACTCATCCTTATCATTTTATTTTTTACGGTAATATTCTTTATTGCATTGATCTTTTTACCTCTCAGCGACACCATGAATACTGTGGGGAGTCCCAATGTTTATTAGAAAAGGTCAACAGTTTTTCATCCTCATAATCCTTTGCTTACCGTTCCCGGTAGAAGCTTGTGCAGTCTGTTTTGGTGGGTCAGAATCAAATTTGGTCAAGGGGTCTGTGGTTGGTGGAATTGTTTTAATGAGCATCACAACTTTGGTTCTATCCTTCTTTGCATACCTGATTGTTTATTTACGGAAAAAATCAAATCTCTACACCAAAATAAAAATGAACGGAAAACATTTTTCATGATGGAGTTGCAGGCATG
>CAJXJG010000166.1 GCA_913054425.1 uncultured Fidelibacterota bacterium | reverse complement strand
AACCACGAGATTAAATCAAATGGAGTTGGCGGTGATTTTCCAGTGAATTATTATGGACCTGCTTCCGGCTATAAATTTCAACAAGGTTCAGTAAACTTACCTCCTTGGGGAACATTTCCTCGTTTTTCACTTGCACAGATTATCGACACGAAAGAAGTAACATTACGAGAGCCTGAGGAAGATATTGATTGGATGAGTCAATTTATTCCGGGTGAGATTCCAGGATGGATTCATGGTATTGAGGATACAACAGAACGACGGGAAATGATGGAATTAATGGGTTTCGGGGAGGCATTCGATATTACAAATTCTCCCTTTTATAATAAAATTGTAATGATTGGAACAGTTGTAGAAGTGCATCATGATTATAAAAAAACTCCGTTTTACAATTATATTGGAGTGTCCCAAATTACACCGGGTATGGAAACTCATGCTAATGCCATCCAGACTATTCTCCACGAGAATTATCTGAAGGTGTTTGGAGGAAGAATTACCAATTTACTTTCCGATGTTGAGTATAGACACTTTCAAGGTTTCTTTCAGCATTTCTTGCTGATTAGTCTATTATCTGTCATTGCGTTTTTAACGTTAACCTATGTAACCCCAGTCCTCGGTGGAATTTTCATACTTATTGAAGGAATAATCTTTTTTGCAATTGTCTGTGGATTGTTTACCCAGGATCTTTTCTGGTTTATTAAATCCACATTATCAAGTATTCTTCCCGGTAGTTTTGTTAAAGGGCATTTCAATTGGTTCCAAGTGTCATTGCCGGGGATTGGGGAATCACTGGTTATTCCAATTGTGGCGCCTTTGGCGGGTATTATTGTGACTTATACCAGTAATATGCTTTATCAATTTATAAATGAACAGAAGGATAAGCGATTTTTAAAGAATACATTTGGAAATTATATTTCCCCGGACCTGATAGATCAAATGTATGAAGAAAAACAAGAACCAAAATTAGGAGGTGACCTGGGGTACCATACAGCTTGGTTTTCTGATATTCAGAGTTTCTCAGCCTTTTCTGAAGTCTTGGAACCGGAAAAGATGGTCAGCTTGATGAATGAATATTTAACAGAAATGACAGATGTTTTGCTCAACCGAAAGGGAACCCTGGATAAATATATTGGGGATTCAATCGTAGCATTTTGGGGAGCACCGGTTCCGGTAGAAAACCATGAATATTTAGCCTGTATGACTGCATTGGAAATGGAAATAAAATTGGGAGAATTACGTGAAAAATGGAAATCCGAAGAAGGTTGGCCGGAGATTGTTCATGATATGCAGCACCGGGTGGGCTTGAGCGCCGGTGAATTAGTCACTGGTAATATGGGCTCTAAAATGCGAATGAACTACACCATGATGGGAGATATGGTGAATCTTGGATCCCGGCTTGAATCATCTGCCAAGCAGTACGGAGTGTATATTCAGGTTGAGGAGACTCTGTATAAAGCTGTAAAGGATCAATTTGAGTGGAGATTTTTAGATTATGTCAGGGTAAAAGGTAGAAAAACTCCGGTTAAGACCTATGAATTGCTGTCAGAAAAAGATAAACTGGATGAAAATACAATAAATTGCATAGATAAATTTCATACTGCACAGAAACATTATTTTGATCAGCAATGGGATAAAGCTATAAATGGTTTCAAGGAATCTGAAGAACTGGAAAATATGTTTGCCGGAAGAAACACCAATCCTTCCACTGTGTATATTGATCGTTGTAACGCTTTGAAGGAAAATCCTCCCGGAAAAGATTGGGATGGTGTATGGACTCTCACCGCCAAATAAGTCCTACAAATACCCTCCAATTGAAGCCAATCTTAATTTTTTTCTTTTTATGAAAAATAGTCGGGGAAAAATTCTTTGGGTTGATGATGAAATTGATCATTTGAAGCCTCACATCCTTTTTCTGGAAGAAAAGGGGTTTAGTCTAACAACCGTCACGAATGGTCGGGATGCGGTGGAAATGGTTAAATGTGATTTATTTCATCTTATTTTAATGGATCAGTTCATGCCGGGTATGGATGGCATGGACACACTGCGCCAGGTAAAAGAAGTGAAACCAAACCTGCCGGTGATCATGATTACCAAAAGTGAAGAAGAGTGGTTAATGGACGAAGCTATTTCGGAAAAAATTGAACAATTTCTGATTAAACCGGTAAATCCGACTCAGATATTTATGGCTTGCAAACAAGTTCTGGAGAAATCAAAGATACAGGAGGAAAAAGCAGCCAGTGGTTATCTAAAGGAATTTCAAGAGATTGAATCACGTCTTCAAGAAAAATTATCTATCGATGATTGGTGGGAAATATACAAACGGCTGGTGAAATGGCAATTAGAATTTGATAATCACAAGGATACTGGATTAGGGAATATTCTGGATGACCAGATTAAAACCTGTAACCGGGAATTTGCTCATTTTGTTGAAAATCAATATCCTGGCTGGGTAAAAAACACTGAACGACCGCCCATGTCCCCAGATGTCATAAAGCGATTTGTTGCACCTTTCCTAAAGAGAAATAAAAAAGTCTGTTTCATAGTTGTAGATTGTCTTCGGTATGATCAATTGATGGCTCTTTTACCGGAAATTAATCGTTTTTTCGATGTACAGGTGGAATATCATTTGTCTCTTCTGCCAACAGCAACACCTATCAGCAGGAATGCCCTGTTCAGCGGGTTGTTTAACGATGATTTATTGGAAAAATATCCTGCACAGAAGAAAGCCCTGCTGGAGCATGATGCTGGTTTGAATAAGTATGAAAGTGCATTCCTTCAGGATCAGTTGAAACAATTAGGGTTGCCTGATATCAAAATGCACTATCATAAAATTTGGAAAGTGGATGAAGGAATTCGATTCCAAAACAGGATATCAGAGTTAGCACAGGTTGACTTGCTGGCAATTGTAGTGAACTTTGTGGATATGTTGGCACATAAACGGTCTGAATCGGATGTATTAATGGAAATGGTTCCTGATGAATCTGGATACAGGTCAGCAATCAAAACCTGGTTTGAAAATTCATGGCTATTTATGGTTTTAAAAAAGTTGAGTACGAGTGGATTTCGTGTTGTTCTTACAAGTGACCATGGAAGTATACAAGTACACCAGGGAGTCGTAGTCGGAGCTGACAGAGAGACATCCAGCGGAGTTCGGTATAAATACGGTCGAAACTTAAATTGTACAGATAAAAATGCAGTGGTCTTGAAAAACCCATCTGAATTCCGATTACCAGAACTTGGAGCTCAGACAACATATTTAATAGCGAAGAATGATATCTATTTTTTGTATCCAACTCAATTTCGGAAATACCAAAATTTATATAAGGGAAGTTTCCAGCATGGTGGTATTTCCATGGAGGAAATGTTGGTCCCTGTAGCAATCATGAAGGGGTTGCCGTAATTTATGACAGAAATTCATCGGGTTTGTTCAAAGTCTGAAAATGATACAAAGACTTTAGCCGCCCAAATGGCAGGGGATATTCTCCCAGCGACGGTTATTGCGCTTTTTGGTGATCTTGGCACAGGTAAAACAATTTTTTCTAAGGGATTTGCTTTAGGATTAGGGGTAGAAGACCATGTTGGTTCACCCACATTTAAATTGATAAGTGAATATTCCGGGGAGGAGATAAATCTTTATCATATTGATTGTTATCGTATGAGAGGGAGCGATGATTTTCTCAATATTGGTGGAGAATTTTTCCTGCATCCGTCTGATGGCGTTACGTTAATTGAATGGGCAAATATTATCCAGGATTTATTGCCGGATGATACAATCACAATCCAATTCGAACGTGTCCCCAAAAAGCCTAAGGAAAGAATTATTTCTTTCAATGGTTGGAATGGATGAAAATCCTGGCGATAGAAACGGCGACTGATATATGCGGAATTGCGCACATAAATGATGGAAAATGTATTGGTTTGGTGGAAAAAAAAACTCCGAGAGCCCATGCGGAAAAACTACCTTTATTTTACGAAAAATTAATTAAAGAAACAGGCATAAAGCTAAGAAATTTAGATGGAATCGCAGTATCCTTTGGTCCCGGGTCATTCACCGGTTTACGAATTGGTCTTAGTTATTGCAAGGGTTTAGCTTTCAGCCATGGAATTCCTATCATTCCTGTACCAACTCTTGGGTCGCTTATTTTTGCAAAAGGAAAAATTGAAGGAACAATCCGAATCTTGCTTTATTCCCATCGGGAAACGTTCTTTCAGCAGGATTTTCTCTGGGAGAGTGAACAGGTGCAAAATATATCGGAAATTGATGTATTAGAATGGGATGAAATTAAATGTAATTTCAATCAGAAACAGACAACTTATTTTTACGGAGGTGAGCACCTGGTGAAAAGTTTAAATGAGCCAGGAATAATGAAAG
>CAJXJG010000165.1 GCA_913054425.1 uncultured Fidelibacterota bacterium | reverse complement strand
GTGTGAAGATGTGGTAACCTTTACCGGCAGTGCTTCCACAGGACAAATGCTAAAAACCAATCCCAAAATTATTGAAGAAGCAGTACCCTTTAATATGGAAGCGGACTCATTAAATGCTTCCGTTTTGGGTGAGGATGCAACACCGGGAACAGCGGAGTTTGATCTATATATCAAAGAGGTACAGAGAGAAATAACCGTTAAAGCCGGTCAAAAATGTACTGCAATTCGTAGAATAATTGTGCCTGAAAAATTGGTGGACGATGTTCAGTCAGCTTTGAGCCATCGCCTTTCAAAAACGGTCATTGGGGATCCCTCTGTTGAAGGAGTTCGCATGGGCTCTTTAGCTGGACGACCGCAGGTAGAGGAAGTTTCTGAAAAAGTAAATTTACTGGCTAAATCTCAAGAAATTGTTTTCGGAGATGTAAATGAATTTGAAGTTACCGGTGCCGATAAAAATAAGGGTGCCTTCATCTCGCCTATCCTGTTTTTAAATGACAGTCCATTTGAAAGACAGGACTGCCATAATATAGAAGCTTTTGGTCCCGTTTCAACCATTCTCCCCTATAAAAATTTGGATGAGGCCATAGAATTATCCCGAATGGGAAAAGGTTCTTTGGTTTGTTCCATTGTTACTGCGGATAACAATATAGCCAAGGATTTTGTCATGGGCGCTGCTTCTATGCACGGCCGAATTCTGGTGCTGAACAGCGACTGTGCCAAAGAGAGTACCGGTCATGGTTCACCCATGCCGTTGCTCACCCATGGAGGTCCCGGGAGAGCTGGAGGCGGAGAGGAAATGGGAGGGAAAAGAGGCATTATGTACTATCTCCAGCGCACTGCAATTCAGGGGCATCCCACAACTATAACGGCATTGACAAGTCAATACCAATATGGGGGAAAGCAGACAGAATCAAGTCCCCATGTTTTCCGCAAGCATTTTGAAGAAATTGAAATTGGTGAAACGGTGACAACAGATACGCACCTGGTAACCATTGAAAACATCGAAGATTTTGCTGAGCTCAGCGGTGATAAATTTTATGCTCACATGGATGAAAATGCCCTGGACGGTACCATCTTTACCGAACGAGTTGCCCACGGATATTATATCCTGTCCAAAGCCGCAGGTTTGTTTGTAGATCCTCCCAAGGGACCCGTATTGTTAAACTATGGAATTGATGAATGCCGTTTCACCAAACCGGTCTATCCGGGTATGACCATTGCAGTTCGCTTTACAGCCAAAGAAAAAATAGAGCAGGAAAAACGATCAGAGGATGACATTGCCAAGGGAATTGTTAAATTTTTGGTGGATGTCTATGATGATGAGGGCGAGACCGTCATGCTGGCAACCATATTAACGATGATCAAAAAGAAAAATCAGGATTAAATTATGAATCCCTATGTGAAATTAGATATTGAAAATAGAATTGGAACTATCGAGTTTTTCCACCCTCAGAGCAATTCACTTCCCGGAGATATTCTGCAAAAATTAGCGGATACCATAACTGAAGCAGGAAACAATGATAAAATTTTAGTGGTGATTTTAAAATCCGGAGGTGATAGAGTCTTTTGTGCGGGAGCATCCTTTGATGAACTGATGGCAATAGAAAATGAAGCACAGGGAAAACAGTTTTTCTCCGGATTTGCCAATGTCATAAACGCTGCCCGAAAATGCCCTAGGTTCATTATTGGCAGAGTTCAGGGGAAAACAGTAGGCGGCGGAGTGGGCATAGCATCTGCTACAGATTACTGTTTTGCAACCAAATTTTCATCGGTGAAACTTAGCGAACTGGCTATTGGTATAGGTCCATTTGTGGTGGGTCCGCCCATTGAACGAAAAATCGGAACATCGGCTTTCAGTCAGCTCACCATCAATGCAACTCAGTGGCATTCTGCGGACTGGGCAAGAGAAAAAGGATTATTCGCAGAGGTCTATGACTCCGCTGAAGAAATGGATACAGCTATTCAAACGTTGGCTGAAAAGTTGGCAGCATCTAATCCCGATTCTATGAGAGGACTTAAAGAGGTTATGTGGGAAGGCACCAATCATTGGGACAATTTATTATTAGGACGAGCTGCAATGAGCGGAACATGGGTGTTGTCAAAATTTGCAAGGGAAACACTGGAAAAACTTAAAAAAGGGTAAATGGCTCCAAAGAATATTTCTGTTTCTCCAAAAATACTTCATAGAGCGTATGACCTCATGTGTACTGCCAAGGCTATGACGGATATTTACGAAGAGAAAAAGGATGTGGCTTCCAAGTATGTGCATGCCACTTCACGGGGACATGAGGCCATTCAGATTGCCGTGGGGATGCAGCTTAAAGCTCAGGATTGGGTGGCGCCCTACTACCGCGATGATGCCCTGCTTCTCAGTATTGGTATGACACCATTTGAACTCATGTTACAATTATTGGCAAAGAAAGATGACCCTTTTTCTGGGGGTCGGTCTTATTATTCCCATCCAAGTTTACGGCGGGATGATATGCCTAAAATTCCCCATCAATCATCAGCAACAGGCATGCAGGCAATTCCCACAACTGGTGTTGCAATGGGAGTTCAATATCTTGAAAATGAGAAATTAGCCGATGACAAAGCGGTGGTGGTTTGCTCTATGGGAGATGGATCCATTACGGAGGGTGAAGTTTCCGAAGCATTCCACATGGCGGCACTGAAACAATTTCCCATTCTCTATTTAGTTCAGGATAACGGCTGGGATATTTCCGCCAGCGCTAATGAGATACGCTCTAACGATATTGTGGATTATATGAAGGGCTATGGCGAAATTGAAGTATTAGAAGTTGCGGGAAATGATTTTAGCGAGTCCTATTTGGTTATTCAGAAAGTTATAAAAACCATGCGGAAAGAACGGCGTCCATTTTTAGTTCATGCAGATGTGCCTTTGCTGAATCACCATACTTCCGGAGTGCGCATGGAATGGTATCGGGATGATTTAGAAGAGCATACAAAGAATGATCCCCTGCCTATTCTCAAATTTCAATTGGAAACAAATGGAATCAAATCATCACAAATTGAAAAAATTGAGAAACAGGCAATTCAGAATGTGAAAGGGGATTTCAAAGAAGCAGTTCAAGCAAATGAGCCCGATCCTGAAGAATTGTTTGAAAATGTTTTCCAACCAACAAAAGTAACAAAAGAAAAAGGAGAGAGAACCCCTAATGGTGCATCCCCAATAATTATGGTGGACTCTGCCCTGCTGGCCATAAAAGAGATAATGGAAGATCACCCTGAATGCTTGCTGTATGGGCAGGATGTTGGCAAGCGCTTGGGAGGCGTTTTCCGGGAAGCCGCTACTTTGGCTGACACCTTTGGTGATAACCGGGTTTTCAATACCCCTATTCAGGAAGCGTTTATTATTGGCAGTACAGTTGGGATGTCAGCAGCAGGATGCAAGCCCATTGTAGAGGTGCAATTTGCAGATTATATCTGGCCGGGATTGAATCAATTATTCACGGAGGTGAGCCGTTCCTGCTATCTTTCCCGAGGGAAATGGCCGGTGAGCTGTATCATCCGGGTTCCCATTGGTGCATATGGCAGTGGCGGTCCATACCACTCATCTTCTGTAGAATCCGTGCTGGCAAATATCAGGGGAATCAAAATTGTATATCCATCCAACTCTGCCGATATGAAAGGGTTGATGAAGGCAGCCTATCATGATCCAAATCCAGTGGTAATGTTGGAGCATAAGGGACTGTACTGGAGCAAAATTAAAGGCACCGAGTCCGCCATTTGTCCCGAGCCTGACCGTAATTATATTCTACCTCTTGGAAAAGGGAATGTGGTTTTGGAAGCAGATAAATTGCAGATTGAATTGGGCAATTCCCTTGCTATCATTACCTATGGCATGGGAGTTTATTGGGCGAAATCAGCAGCAGAGGATTTCTCTGGCCAGGTAGAGATCATTGATCTGAGAACTATTTATCCACTGGATGAAGAATTGATTTTTGAGACAGTGAATAGACATAGCCGTTGTTTAGTGGTTTCGGAAGAACCTAAAGAAAATTCATTTGCCCAGGCATTGGCAGGACGAATCCAGGAAAAATGTTTCAGTAATTTGGATGCACCGGTTACCGTAGTTGGAGCGGAAAATGTTCCGGCAATTCCCTTAAACTCAATTTTAGAAGAAAGGTATCTACCCAATGCGAAAAAGATGGTTAAGGCAATAAAAGGATTGTTATTCAATTAGATAAAATTTCTGAACAAATTGATTCCTCTGGGTAAATCGACGCCCTTTCGCCTTCCAGCCAATTTAAAATAGAAGAAGCTGCGTGAGGCTCATAACCCGATGGGTGGATATTTGAGCTATTTTTGAACTTTGGTTATTAATTAGTATAAGTATCGTTTATTAGATAAAATAATCGATAATGATATGAAAAATAATTGTTCATTAATCG
>CAJXJG010000164.1 GCA_913054425.1 uncultured Fidelibacterota bacterium | reverse complement strand
GTACCAATATCATGTGTTGGTCATTTCACCAAGCTGCCAAAGGGTTATTATTTTTTATATTTAATTGAGTGATTTTTTAAAACGACATAATATGTCTTTTGTGTAAGTATATTCATACCATAAACAAATGGGTGAGTATTCACAAATACAACGCTTGATCCGAATTCTGCAGATCATGAGTGCTGGCAGGAAGGTCACGACTAAAGAGATCGCTCATCGTTTTAATGGTGCAGTCTCTTTAAGGACATTACAGCGTGATATGTTGGCATTGTCTGAGGCAGGTATCCCTGTTGTTTCAGAAAAAGTACAGGCGAATGAGAATGTCTGGTACCTCATGAGCCATTTTCGTTCTTTTATACCCATTACACTTGAAATGAATGAATACCTTGCAGCACATATTTTGAAGGCGAATCTGAAGGTATTTAGAAATGTCCCCTTTGATAATGAGGTGCAGTCGTTGATAAAGAAAATAGAACAGCTTGTGCCGGAAGAAGTGTTCTTAGAATCGAAACGGAAAGCAGCTGAAAATGTATTTGAAAGTTATTCAGCGGGTATGTTTGATTATACTCCTTTTGGTTCTGTCATCAGCGATTTAATAACTGCGATCCTTAATAAGAACAAATGCGAGGTTACCTACTTCAACGTAAGTGAGGATAGAGAAAAAACTTACCATATTGAACCAGAAAAGCTGATCTACTACAGTGGCGGCCTCTACGTGATTGCCTATGTCAGGTACTATAAGGAATTCATACTCTTGGCTATCCAACGAATGAGAACGCTAACAAGGTTGGATGAGGATTTTCCTTCAGACCATTCTTTTGATGAGAATAAGTTTTGGAAAGGAAAATTTGGACTGTTTTCCGGTGAGCAGGTAGGAGTAAAATTGCGCTTTACAGCAGAAATCCGGCATCATATTGAAGGCCGTATTTGGCATTCAACCCAGGATACAGATGTTGATAAAAAAGGGAATTTGCTTTTAAAGATGAATGTTGCTATTACACCTGAACTCGTTGCATGGATCATGGGCTGGCACCGAAATGTAAAAGTCCTCAAACCTGAAGCACTGGTTAATGAAATAAAGAAAAACGCTGAAGAAATAAATAATTTGTATTAAAACGACATGATCTGACTTATTACCTCTGTATATTTGCGTTATAAAGAGGATTTTAATCATGTCAAAACAACGTAAACACCATCAGCTATTATTTGAGATTGGACAGAACTTTGCAGTTCCGGAAGATCTAACGGATCAGGACGCAGCACCTCCTGTTGATAAAAATGCCCCAGCGCTTAAAAAACTGACCCGCAAGGTCGCTGCATTTCCAGATTTAAGTCATTTTCAATTTAATCATACAGATACATTACTGGTTTCCTGCGCCTGGCATCAATTTATCACTCAGGGAAATTCACACATTGATCCGCTGGATTTGCTAGCCCGAATCTATGGGCACCGTTCTGCCGGATTAGAACATCTTGATGCACTGGTATCTCTTATCGAGAGAAATGTGTTTTATTCGGAGAAAAAACGAATCTATGCCAATATAGGTACGCAATCTTTCCTTAGTCAGTCGCATAGTGAGAAGAAAGTAAGCGTTCTGAAATCCACCCTGCTGGAATACGATCTCATGTTTCATCGTTTCTTTATTCGTTCGATCATGGGTGAGGAAGAAGATGTACAAGAAAAATTCAAGAGACCATACAAGAACAATAAGGAATATCTATCTGACTGGTTTCAGTACCTTGAAAAACTCGATGAATGCCGTTATCATGAATTTCACAACAATAAGATTGACAGTGAACTGGAAGAGACAGCCGCCAATGACCTGCTCAAAGCTCTGGAATGGCGCGACAGGGTTCTGTCTCGTACAAAGGTAACTGAAGAGGTCTTCCCGCTACAGGATGTAATTGATGAATACCAGCTGGACGAAACGGAAGCAACCATCCTGGTCTACCTTGTGAAAGAGGACATGGAAGGAAATAATACCGACAATGATGACATATTAAGACTCATCAGCCGCAATCAGCATGAGATGTATCAAAACAGGGAGTATTTAACCTTGGACTCAAAGCTGGTAAAAACCGGGCTGATAGAAGTATCTGAATTTGCATTCTTCCGCAGCAAAGGCACTGAAATTCGCATTGCGCCGGATATTGTGCGGCATATTATTATGAAATTACCTGTTAACGATCAAGACAGGTTACAGCAAATCTTAAAAGGTGAAAGTCTATTCACCATTCTGGAACCAAAACAAACCTTTGGAGAACTCATTATTCCAGCTGACATGAAAAAAGTGATCCATTCCGCCATCGGCCAGTACGAAAGGAACGTGGACAATGTACTGAATGACTGGGGATTGTTTGACAGTTCCATGGAAGTTGTGGGAAAGGCAAATAAGCAACTGGAGCCGGGGCTGCTAATGCTGTTCTACGGACCACCAGGAACGGGAAAAACCTTTGCCGCCGGTGCTATTGCCAAAGCACTGGGAAAGCAACTGCTGGTTACGGACGTGAGCAAAGTGCAGTCCATGTGGGTTGGAGAGAGTGAAAAGAACGTACGGCGAATTTTCACCCTTTTTGAGCGGGTTGCCAGGCGGGTACAGAATCCACCGGTTCTGTTATTGAACGAAGCGGACCAGTTTTTAACGCGCCGGCTCAAGGATACGGGATCATCCGTGGATGTGATGTTCAATTCTCTGCAGAACCTGTTCCTGGAAGCATTTGAGAAACTGCGCGGTGTGCTCATTGCCACCACCAACATGAAGGAAAACCTGGACACGGCTTTCAGCCGAAGATTCCACTTAAAATTGGAATTTCCGTTTCCTGAATCCAGAGAACGAAAAAAGCTGTGGAAACTACATTTACCGGCATCAATCCCTGGCGCAAAAAATATTGACGTTGAAACAATTGCGGAACAATTCAGGCTCACGGGTGGGCAGATCGCTATTATTGTCAGAAACGCTGCCGCTGAAGCAGTGAACCGTAAAGGCCCGGACAGGATTCTGAAACAGATGGACCTGATAAAGTACTGTGAAATTGAAACGGCATCCATGTTTGACAACCCATATCAAAAGATTGGGTTTGAGGCTTGAGATGAAATGTTTTAACCGTATAAATACTGCCCTTAACGCAATCCTTGTATTGTTTTTATGGATGGGATGTGCAGATCCATATTTTGTTAACTTGCATTCGGAAGCAGGTAATGAGGAATATCCATTTAGTGTTGAAGCAATATATTTAGCTGAGGATGAAAATGGGTATTATCACATGGAACTAAATAGCGAAAGTAATCAGTCTTTCACCAGATTAGTTGCCTTTACAAATAATCCGCACGTAAATAAAGTTATTTGGGATGCGGATGTTTACTGGATATATCAGGGCGAAGAAGTACCTGCAGTGAATTCTGCAAGCTACACTGATGAAGAGACCGGGGAAGCATATACCATGTTTGCGCCCATTTACAGCATGCATGGAGATACAATAACGATATGGTCCTGGTATTATGATGAATGGAATGGTAATAAATATTATAACGCTTCCATTGGCGTAGTGTTATATTAAGTTACTAAAAAATATATCTAATATTATGAATGCTCAAAAAATATGTGACGATCTTTTCAATATTGCAACTGACATATATAATGAATTGGGCGGTGGTTTTAACGAAGCGGTACACCAGAATGCCTTGGCGATTGAATTCAGGGATAATGGCATAAAATATATAAAGGAAGTAAATATTGAGGTTTTTTATAAAGGTCAATCAGTTGGAACCGACCGACCTGATTTTGTTTTACTCTCTTCAAGAAAAAAGAGCTGGAATCTCAATGAGCCGCTTGTTATTGAAACAAAAGTAGCATCAAATATTACCAACGATCATATTCAGCAGCTCAAGAGCTATCTAAAATCATTTCCGCACAATAAAAATACGCTTTTACATTCCATAAAAAGGGGCGTTCTGCTTAAATTTCTTAAAAATGAAGATTTTGATGATCCCGACAAGACTAAAATGCCGGTCGAGATTGAATTATGGGAATTTTCAAAAACACGTAACAAAATGAGGTTAATCCACAAAATGCCAGTTAAGGTGGACTGAAAACCTTAAGTTTTAGGATAAATAATAATGGAGATTAAAAAATGAGTAAAAAGGGAAAATTAATAGATGTGAAGGATACATGTTTTGATTATTTTGATAAAAATTTTATTGCTTGGGAAAAAGACTGTTTTATAGATCCATGGGAAAAAAATGAGAAGTTCGAATGGAAAAATGAAGAAAAATCACCGCCAGAAGCACCTGGCATTTATTTGTTTAATTCAGATAAAGAGTTCCAGCATCCATACGGCAAGTCAGGGATTTACTATATCGGAAAGGCTGATTCAGGCTTAAAAAAAAGATTGATGGGTAAATTAAAAGCAGATTATCCTTCACAATACGATG
>CAJXJG010000163.1 GCA_913054425.1 uncultured Fidelibacterota bacterium | reverse complement strand
ACCGGGTTATTCATTATTTCATTAATTACAAGTCCCGTTGAAAACTCAACAACATTAATGTCAATTTTCCAGATCACCGGCCTGTGGTCTGAAATGTGATTTTGATAAGCTGATGATGAAGTATAATCATCAATTCTCAATGTTTGTATCTCACCAGATTGAGTATTTTCATCAAACAACTCAGTGGTAATCAAAATATGATCAATAAAACTGGCGTACATTCCCCAGGGGAATGAATTGTAATAGTTATTTCCTGCAATTGGAGTTGTAGTAAAATAACTATTTTGATCTTCAACCAAGGGCCAGAGTGAATTGTCATTCTCCGGATCATCTATTTCATCATTGAAATCACCCGCGACAATGATATTTTCACTGATATGAGTTTGGATGTAATCTGCTAATATCTGAGAGGCTACTAACCGCTGGTTAAATCCTTCATCAAAAGCTTTCATGTGAATATTAATTAATTGAATAGTGATTGCAGCATCACCGCAACCCCACTGCAATTCAGCTTTGAGCGGATACCGATATGCAAAGGCCCATCCTTCCGAGGAAAATAATGTTGTGTAATTTACTATTTCCACACAGTCATTCCGTACAGCCATACCTAAATCGGGATTCACTTCACTGCCGTAATTAGTGTGAATAAAATCATAAGCCGGATTCATCGATGCGAAGTTCTGATAATCTGATATATCGCTGATTTCCTGAAATGCGATGATGTCAGGAAGAATATCGCTTATGATTTCTGAGACATAATTGACTGTGTTGCTACTTAGAGGAAATTCTTTCACATTCCACGTCATTACTTCCAATCCACTCCAATTGTTTTGATTGGAAATGCTCCAAAGATCCTGGGGAGGATTCACCTGGATTGTATCCGCTGGCGGACAGTCCTGTCCCATTAAGCTGAAGGAAAGAAATAACAATGGAAATATAATTTTGATTACAAAATGAGTATTCATCAAACTTTATTAAATTTACCAATCACTTATATGTTTTACGATGGAAGCCTGGAGAATACTCACAAATTCAATTTTTTAAAAAGGTCAAAAATTTATACTTCAATGTGAGCAGAAATATTTCCTATGAAAATTCCCCTTTGATTTTTCAAATCAGTACATTTGTATTTTTGTAGATTTTCAACACATTTTTCATCTATGAAATTTAAATGTTGAAGGAGTGCCACTGTCGCCACAGGATTTGCTCTTTGGCTGCCATCTAATACTTTCAGAGCTACTCCATAAGTTTTTCCACTATCAGACCGGATTGCTAGCCCACGAACAGCTTCTCCTCCGACTTTTGTAATTGCCTTCCCTTTCATAACTTTTATAAAATCTGTATCGAAGCGATTACGGCCTGCTACGATATACGGATGATTTACCATAGCCTGGTAAACCTTTTCTAACTCAGGATATGTTCCGCCTGCCAGTTTCTGGAATAGTACAGCCATTGTAAACAAAGACATAAATGGAGCTGGCGCGCTGCATCCATCAATTGCTGTTGGAATTTCCTCTAACCCAGTATACGTTTTTATTCGCTCAAGAATTGTTTTTTGCACCGGGTGATCCTTATTTGTGTATCCATCTGGATTCACTGCAAGATATTTGGTTAATGCCAGCATTCCTGCATGCTTGCCGCTGCAATTATTGTTGAAAGGTGAATAATCTTTATTCTTCTGAAGAAGTGCTATTTTAGATTTTTTATCATAGGGAGCATGTATTCCACATTCGTAATGATCTTTTGAAAACCCTAGTTTTTTCAACATCGATTTTGCCGTCTTTACATGAATTTCTTCTCCATTGTGCGAGGCACACATAAGAGCCAATTCATCCATGCTGAAACCGGCGGCATCAACTGCACCTGCATGTACACTGGCCGCCGCCTGAAAAGGTTTGAGGGAAGATCGAATATAGGTTTTAAACTCTGGATCACAATTTGAAAAAATGATACTTTCAGATTCGTCAACTACCACTGCATAAATCTCATGTCGACTCTCCACATTGGTTCCACGTGTTACGTTACAATAAAAAGACATATTTTCTCCCAATTAATAAATTTAATGTACTAATTCAGAAGCAAATGTAAACTGAAACCCGGATTTCTCAATTTCTGGAATTCTTTCCCGGAGAATCTTGAGTGTGAGCGGCCTTGCGTGGCCAACTCCAATGGCAGAACCTCTTTGTTTTGCCATCATAATCAATTGATCAATTTGCTTATTGATCATATTTTTATCGGCATCGTTATCAAGAAAAACATTTCTGTTGGCTGTTTTAACGCCAAACCGTTTCATGGTAGAACTTCCAATGGTATTGGAAGTTGTTCGGCTATCTACAAAATATTTGCTGTGTTTTTGCAGGACTGACCCAACTACGCTCATTATTCGCTCATCTTCTGTTGCAATTGATCCTTGATGATTGTTCATTCCTCTTGCTTCAGGTAGTTGGAATAGTGCCTTTTTCATCCTATTTTCAATTTCCTGACTGGTCATAGTTGTAGTTAAAATAAATTTTTCTTCACCCGGAGCAGGTTCCATTGGCATGTGTACAATTACTTCAAATCCTGCTATTGATGCTTTTGAAGCAAATCTCTGACTATGCTCATGCCCCGGTATCACAGCAAATGTTAAATCAACATTTAGGGATAAAAATCCATTGGACACTTCATCATTTCTATAACCAAAATCGTCAATAATTAATGCAATTCTACCAGATAAACCTGGCCTGTCAATTTCTTCTTCTTTTGTTATTGATATTGATTCAGCTTCCTTTTTTTTTAGTTCTTTTATAACAATTGTTAATCCAATTCCCAACCCTAGGACAAGAACAATGAAAACATAAATAATTTTCGTTTGTAAATTGGATTTTTTACCACCCATTTTCAGGGTAGGCGAATTGAAAAATCCAGCATCTGAGAAATGCCAAGATTCTGGGAACCAACCTGTACACCGTATTGAAAACGATAGATTCCCAATCTGAAACCAAAGCCACCAGAAACTGATGAAACTTTCTGTGAAAATTGAGATCCCATCTGAATGACCAGTTGTTTCCAACTGAATTCGTTCCCTATACGAAATATCATTCCTGAAACCATAGAAGAGTTTTCTGCAGAAAGAAAAATCTTATTCTCCCAATCCTTCTGAATGAAACGATAGCTGAAACCACCCAAAATACGTACAGGAAGACTAGGAGATTCTTTAGATAACAGTGACATGGAACCAACATTCAAAAGTGATGCTCCAAAAGTAAAGTTTTTTCGGAATTTCCGAATCAACCCAAAGTTTACAGCATAACCATTGGAAGATTCATTATAGATTTGAAAGCTGACTGCCTGCAGAGCCATACCATAACGGGTGTTGCCCAACACTCGATTGTAAAATCCGCCAAATGAAACACCGTAAGCTCCAAAATTTTCCAGAGAATTATCAGCGGGTGTACTTGTTCGAAATTCCAAATCGTTTAAACCGGCATAACGGATTTGGAGCCCACCGGTTCCATAGGTAAATCCTCTTGAAAAACGAATTGTTGATCCGGTCACACCCGCCAGCCAGGAACCGTGGGAAAAGAATAAATCGGGATTTGATTTATTTAAGATGGGTGCGGCCGGGTTCGAAAAAGATCCTCCATCTAAGACAGGATTAATTCCGATTGCAAGTTCCAGGGCTGTGCCGGGAATTGAAAGAAATTGAGTGCCAAGACCGAATATGTACGTGGAGCCTAAGAAAAATAAGATGACTATTAGGAGTTGGATTCTTTTCAATAAAAAATGGGACCCAAAATAAATAATACCAAATAATTTATTGAAAGATGTCATTTTCAACGATTCTGATTAGAAATAATTGAAGAGTTAGAATTGAATTGATACCGTAAATACATGGCCAATATTAAGTGCAGGTTCCGCCACAAAAGCATAGTCAATAAAAGACTCTTTTTGGTTAAACAAAATATATTTCATTCCTGCACCTAAAGAAACTCTTGAATTACCGTACCCCGCCCTGAGAAAATAGTTTTCTTTATACTGGAATTCCCCGCCAACACGAACCGGGATTCCTAAGATATCTTCATAATCCGTAATAACACCAAAATCTCCAACAAAATAAATTTCTTTGTAACGATACGTCCCGCCAAATCTATAAATAATCGGGAATTTTTCTCTATAAGTACGACCTGTTTCGGGGAAAATTTCACTCGTTTGCCACAAATAACTTGAATTTAAATCCTGAATGACCAATCCAAATGAAATGTTGGGAATGGGACGAAGAAGTAATCCAAGGTCAAATCCCATTCCTGATCCTACTAAATTACTTTCATTCATGGGAAGTTGAAGCCGCAGAAGTTTAATATTAATTCCCACAGAAAGCCACGGCCGTAACCTCTGTCCAAAGCTGATAAAGTAGGCATCTTCACTTGTTGATAAAAATCCGGTATGTTCTCCTGCTCCTGTCCTGCC
Source organism: uncultured Fidelibacterota bacterium (assembly GCA_913054425.1). Classification (GTDB taxonomy): domain Bacteria; phylum Fidelibacterota; class Marinisomatia; order Marinisomatales; family UBA8229; genus UBA8229. Next base: position 24 of record CAJXJG010000163.1, on the reverse strand, counting down.
GTCAATTTGATTTACACCAGCCCT
>CAJXJG010000162.1 GCA_913054425.1 uncultured Fidelibacterota bacterium | reverse complement strand
TTTTGAGTTCGGGAGAAACAGTTGGCTTATCAATTCCCCTCGAAAATTTGGGAACCGAAAATGTAACCGGTATTTCAGCAACATTAAGCACAACATCCCCGCTGGTTACCCTTTCCAATGAAACAGTTGTGTATGGCACGATAAATGTAGGCCAATCACAATATGGGGATGATTTTATCCTTTCGGTGGCTCCCTCTGCTATTCACCGAGAAGACTTGGGCCTCCGTTTACATATTACCGACGATTCCTCCAACGAATGGGATGCCGTTATTCATTTAGATGTCAATGGAAGTTTATTAGCCATTCATGGTAACGGTTATATGGAGCCTGGTGCAACCAGCAATTTCTCCATTACACTTCAAAATATCGGAATGGAAACAGCTATGGGGGTGTTCGGGGAATTGATCTATTTTGGACCTCTTATAGAAATTAACAATAATTACGGGAGTTGGGGAAATATTCTACCTATGGGGTCAATCACATCAGATGCGTTTACTATCACCGCAGGGAACGATATCCTGAACGGAACAATTTTATCTGTCGGCCTACACATCCAAAGTGCCGATGGATATGACCGTACCGAATATTATCAACTCCAAATAGGAACTGTATCTGAGATTGATCCGCTTGGTCCTGACCAGTATGGATATTATATTTATGACTCAGGGGATACAGGATATGACCTTGCACCCATCTACGATTGGATCGAGATTGATCCAGGTTACGGTGGCCCCGGAGTTGATTTAAATTTATCGGATAGTGGAAATGGTAACTATAATACCTCTTCAGCAGATATTGATCTGCCTTTTACATTCAAGTTTTACGGTGTGGATTATAATGAGATCACGGTAAACAGTAATGGATGGATTTCCTTAGGACATTCAGAATTGGAGTCCTTCCGGAATTACTCAATACCTGGTGCAGGTGGTCCCTCTCCCATGGTGGCTGCATTTTGGGATGACTTGAAAACCTCCAGTGGTGGTGATGTGTTTGGCTATACTGATCCAGACGGTGAATTCGTTATCGTTGAATGGTCGGATATGAGGACTTATTATGCAAATTCCGTGGAAACCTTCCAAATAATACTTTATAACAACCCCGCTCAACCGTACGGAGATGGAGAAATAAAAATTCAATACAAAGAATTTAATAATACCTCTTCAGGAAATTATAGTAATTATACTCCCACACACGGTGCGTATTCTACCATTGGGATTGAAAATCATTTAGGGAATGACGGATTAGAATATACTTTTGATGACAAATTTCCCATTGCAGCTATGGAACTCGATGATGAAACAGCAATTTTCATCACAACCCAGCCTCCCACAGCCCTTCCTTCTCCAGACTTAACTTATAATCCTGGGACCTTTGATTTTATCGTAGCATTAAATGAAACAGCATCAAGTAATCTCATCATTTCCAATGCTGGTGAAGCTGGATCTGTTTTGTCATATGCTATCAGTAAAACCTATCCCCTGCCATTTGTTAATCCTGGTGGAGGCCCGGACAGCTTTGGACAATATTGGAGCGATTCAGATTTAGAATCAGATCTCAATTATGAATGGGTGGATATATCCGGGTTAGGGACACAATTGGTGTTTCCGCACAATGATCAGGCAGCAGATCCAATTAACATAAGCTTCGAATTTCCATTTTATGGTGAAACCTATACGCACTGCATTGTTAATCCTAATGGGTGGATAGGCTTTGGGGAAGATAATACTGTTTACCTGAATACAAGTATTCCATCATCTTCTGCTCCCCGCCCAGCCATTTTTGGATTCTGGGATGATTTAAGCCCTGAAAACGAAAGCGGTTCCGGCTGTCCTGACCAGGGCGGAAATGTATTTACCTATGCTTTTGATGATAAATTCGTTATTTGGTTTGACCATGTCATCCGTTGCTCCGGTGGCTACCCTGGTACGTACGATTTTGAGATTGTCCTGCATAACACTGGTGATGTTGATATCAATTACAGAGCAATGCAAGGTTACCTTACCAGTGCAACAATCGGCATGCAAAACAATGAAGGTACCGATGGTTTACAGGTGGCTTATAATGATCCTTATGTCGCAGACCAATTGTCCCTCAAGATTCGTAGAGTTATCGATTGGTTGACCATTACATCTCAACCCAATGAATTAGAAGGAGAATTATATGATGGAGAATCTGCTGAATTTATGCTGGAAGTTAATTCTGCCGGTTTGTCGGAAGGATCGTATGACGCATCTATATATATAGACACCAATGCTGAATCAATAGTTACTATACCTGTTTCACTCACAGTAGATCCATTTGCAAACCAAGTGACAATTACAGTCCCAAATGCTGCTAATTGGAATATGATTGGACTACCGATAATCGTGGAAGATGCCAACTATTTGTCGCTCTTTCCTGATGCGATTGAGAATACTTTATATTCATTCGATGGAAGCTATAATCAGGAAGAAGAACTTCTTGAAGGGTTGGGCTATTGGTTACGATTTACAACGGCTGGTTCAAGCGATATTACGGGATTACCTAACGATGAGGTGTCTATATTATTACAAGAAGGCTGGAATATGATTTCAGGGATTTCAACACCAGTGTCCATCACTGATATTGATGATCCTGGAGGGATAATTGTTTTAAATACTTTTTATTTTTACGAAAATGGATATTCCAACGCCAGTACATTAGAGCCCGGACAGGGATATTGGGTTCGTGCTCTTGCCACAGGCAACATCACTATAACGAACTCTAATAGAGCGGCAAAAAGAAACCAATTTGTCAATGCTCTTGAAGGTGCCAACAGTTTATTATTTTTCAATTCAAATAGGAAAATCGGAGAACTTTATTTCGGGATTTTTGTCCCTGAAGAAGAAAAACTAAGCTATAGTATGCCCCCAAAACCGCCAACAGGAGGTTATGACATTCGCTTCGCAGGAGGATTTAAATATTGTGAAGATTCCGGGGATATTGAAATTTTGAATAACGGTAGTGAATTGATAATTGCTTATTCCCGTGCTCAAGGGAATGATGAAAAATGGATGTTAATCACCGATGGTGGGGAAGAATGGATTTTAGATCAATCGGGAGAGATTGTAATTAACAGTGATACTCAGCTTATTCGTTTGGAGAAATCTCTTATGACACCTGCTGAATTTGCACTAAAGCAAAACTATCCAAATCCGTTTAATCCGGTTACAACTATTAACTATTCCATTCCAAAATTATCGGAAGTTCAAGTAATTGTCTATGATATCACCGGAAGGCAGGTAACTACATTGGTAGAAGCCACCCAAGAACCCGGTCATTACACTGTTCAATGGAACGCTCATGAGGCAGCAAGCGGTTTGTATTTTCTCAAATTGACCAGTAATGGGAAAACACAGACAAGAAAAATGATGCTGTTAAAATGATTCTCTGAATCTTTAACAAGAATCAATAAATTTCTAAGAGGACACCTGGTTGGTTCCCACTTTACTTATATTACTTTCGATTCTCATAATTCTTGGATACAAAGAATTCTATCAACATCAAGCTGTCCTTGAGAAAATTTCAATCAGAATCCATGTAAACGGTTCAAGAGGAAAATCAAGTGTAACCCGTTTAATCGCAGCAGGGTTAAGGGCTGGAGGATTTAGAACCATGGCTAAAACGACTGGATCATCTCCCCGAATTATTGATACGGATGGAAAAGATCGTATGATCCAGCGTCTCCGTTCTCCTTCTATAGGCGAACAAGTGAAACTGATGCGATATTTTTCAAAACAGAATCTTGATGCGGTCGTCATGGAGTGTATGGCTGTCCAGCCGGAATATCAGTGGATATCTGAACAGAAAATGCTCAAATCAACCATGGGAGTCCTTACAAACATTCGACCAGATCACCTGGAAGAAATGGGTCCGACTATGGATGATATCACGCGTTCTCTCAGTAATACCATCCCATTTAATGGAAATATCGTAGTAACCCCGGGGAAACAAAATGATACGTTGAAAAAAATAGCAACTTCCCGGGAAACCAACCTGGTGGTTGCCAATACTGATGAGGTGGAAGAGGGATATATGGAGAAATTCTCTCACCTTGAACACGAAGAAAATGTAGCAGCAGCCTGGGAAGTATGTAAACAAATGGGTATTGATAAAGCTTCAGCACTGGAAGGGATGCTCAAGGCACAGCCAGATCCCGGTGCATTATCTATTAAGAAAATACAATTTGGAAACAATCCTAATTTTTTTGTGAATGCCTTTGCTGCTAACGACCCTCTTTCTACACTCAATATTTGGAAAATGATTAAAAAACAAATCCCCTCACATCCAACCTGTGTATTTTTAAATACACGGCCAGACAGACGGTCTCGAACAAACCAGATGATTACACTGGTTGCTGAAAACATCCAGCCAGATATATTTTTAATCCGCGGCGATAAATTACCAGAGATTCCAGCAGGGTTATTCAAGTTAAAAACCTTTCCAGATCGCTCGAAACCGGAGGATATCA
>CAJXJG010000161.1 GCA_913054425.1 uncultured Fidelibacterota bacterium | reverse complement strand
TTTGGCAAGCCACGCATGTGGAAATGGAACCCAATTGATAGGGCCTGTTCTGATTTTAGGTCTCCTTTTTTAAACAGCATGAACTTGGGACGGAAATTCAGATCACCAAAAAAGTAGCCGCCCCATTTGGATGTGATATGAACTCTTTCAGATAAGCCATATCCCCAGGAAAGTCCGCTCAAATACAGAACATTTTCTTCCAGCGTATAGCCCGTGGGGTCAAAATAAAGATCGATGAGGCGTTCGTTGCCATAATACCAGCGTCCTCTTTCAACCTGTCCCGGTCGTGAAAATTGACCCCGAGCGCGGCCCATGCTTTTAAAATCGATACGTTCGATTTTATCATGGCTGACAAATACTTCGCCAAATTGAGCTTTTACTGTAACGCCCTCATCGCTTTCCGATACAATGATACCCCGCAGCTTATCTCCGGACTTGAGGAAAATAAACGCTTCTTCCGGTTTAACTTCATCTTTCTTGATCGTTATCTCTCCAAAAGCTGTTTCTATAATATAGGTTGAGTCTGTTTGTGATTTAACCGTACCGGTTACCTGATCACCGGATTTGAGATGAAATGTTTTTTCCTGTCCAAGGCTGAATGAGTTGCCAAGGACTAAAAACAGAACAAAAGTTGAAATGATTTTATTCATGTGATCCTTCTTTTCTTGATAACCAGTTAAGATAAACTTTTACAAATTACTATTGGGTAGAATGCTATTTATAAATATATCTGTTTATGAAACCTAAATAGAGTTTTAGCAAACATTAAGGAAAAATATTTTCAATTGAACTTGATATTTAATTTTAATACTTCTTCTACTTATAAACAAATCAATATGTTTTAAAACGAAATAAGTACAATTCCAGGAGGAACATCTGGTAAGAAATATTATAGCTTTTATTAATTGCTTTTCTCTTTATGCTGGTTTTAATCAATTGTAGTAATTTACATTAATAGTATATAATTCTTATAGTTTGTCTACGTAAAGGTCTCCGTAATTTTGTTATATAGTGTTAAGTTTTTATAGTAAATCATGGCGAAATGTCTTTTAATATTATGTGATACTGTAGAGAAAAGGATAGTCCGATTGTTGGAGTATATTCAACCAACCGTTATATTTCACTCTCAGTTGTGCCTATGAGTCAATGAAAAAAGAAACCAAGAAAACCGGGCTTTTAACAGCAGGGATGATTACACTCTTTATAGGTTTGGTGGTGCTTAAAAATAATCAGGAAAAATTATTGGATAAGCTTAGCCCCCCTGCAAATGATGTGCTTTCTTTTCCTGGGGAAGTCCATTTTAAAAATATTCGGCAGTTAACGTTTTCTGGAGAAAATGCAGAGGCATATTTCAGTTCTGATGGAAGAAGGCTGATTTTTCAAGCTCACGATGGGGATGAATTATGTGACCAGATTTATATAATGGACATTGAATCGGGCAAGACAAAGCTGGCATCTACCGGAGACGGAGTAACTACCTGCAGTTATTTCCAGTATCCCCATAATGATAAAATCATTTATTCTTCAACGCACCACTACACGAGAAGTTGTCCACCCCCGCCAGATTTCAGCAAAGGCTATGTTTGGAAGCTTCACCCTGAATTTGACATTTTTCGTTCAAATCCAGATGGAATGAAAATAGAACAGTTAACAGACACGTGGGGATATGATGCGGAAGCAACCTGTGCTGAAAACGGGAGTAAAATCGTATACACATCCTTGTCAAGCGGGGATTTAGAGGTTTGGACAATGAACCGGGATGGGAGCGGCAAGCTCCAATTAACGAACCGGCTGGGATATGACGGTGGAGCTTTTTTCAGTCACGATGGAACTAAAATTGTTTGGCGTGCATATTATCCTGAGACTGAGGAAGAAATTTTAAAGTATAACCAGCTTTTGAAACAGAACTCAATCCGTCCCATGTCACTACAGATTCGCATTATGACTTCAGATGGTTATAATCAAACCCAGATCACAGATAATGAAGGTGCAAATTTTGCTCCGTTCTTTTTTCTTAATGATAAAAGAATTATTTTTTGTTCTAACATGGAGAACCCGAAAGGACGAAACTTTGATCTGTGGGCGGTGGATGTTGATGGAGGGAATTTAGAACAGATTACTTTTTTTGAAGGGTTTGACGGCTTTCCCATATTCAGCCCCGACGGGAATTACTTTGTGTTTGCTTCAAACAGAAACCAGGCGAAACAGGGTGACACAAATATTTTTATCTGTGAATGGGTAGATTGAATTTCTTAAAAAGGTTAATCATTGGTTTTTATCTGGCCCTAACATTATCCACTGTTTTTGGGCTAAAAACGGGCAAGGCCGACAGTAATGATCCGGCTTTAATTTCTGTAAAAAAACTGCTGTCAGGGACTAGTGTTCCTAAAGAATTTTTAACAAGGGCTTTTGCTGATACGTCTGTCAATATATATCCGGAAATTCGCCTAAGATTTGAGAATCCTTATGAAGAGAAACCTTACCCGGAATACCGAGAACTTTTCATAACAAAAAAGCGGATTGAAAGGGGCGTAGCATTTTTCAAAAATAACAAAGACTTAATTAGGGCGGTTACAGACAGTTTTGGGGTAGATCCCATGCTTTTATTGAGTATATCAGGGATAGAAAGTAACCATGGAAATCATCATGGAGAATTTTCAGTGTTCAGCGCATTTTATACGATCATACATACTCTCCCAAATAAAGCAAGCTGGGCGGCCAAAGAGCTGGCAGAGTTTTTACTGTATTGTTATCAGGATAAGATTGATCCGCACAGCCTGTTTGGATCCTATGCCGGGGCATTCGGGTTCGGTCAGTTTATTCCCTCCAGTTTTAATTACTATGCTGTAGATTTTGACGGTGATAATATTCGCCACCCATTTGAGTGGCCGGATGCTCTGGCAAGTATCGCAAATTACCTATTAATGAACGGGTATGATAAGGGCGACCAGGAAATTAAGAAAGGATCCAGAAACTGGAAATCTATTTATGCCTATAATCATTCCGAAAATTATGTGTGGGTTGTGTTAGGGCTGAGTGAAGAATACAGGCAAAGAATAAAGGATAATTGATAGAGAAAAATATATTAGTGTTTATATAATGATTTGACCCACTTTACATCTTCTTCAGAGATGGATACACCAAGAGATTTAGCGGTGCTCGCCTGTTCAGGGTTTCGCTGTCCTAAAAGCACGCAGCTATTTTTTGAATCGGAAAGAAGTGTATCTATAACACCGTGCATGATTGGGTGGGGGTGACTATTAAATCGTTTCTTAAGTAAATCTGCGTTTTTTCTCATTTTATCGATGGTTGTCTGATTTTTGAATTCATTAATGGTTTCTCTAAAATCGCCTTTTTCAAAAGCTGTTGGTTTAGAATATTTACCTGTGAGTAAACCATGCATCAGCGGAGAAAAGAAACACACCCCAAGATTGTTTTCCTCAATATAATTTTTCAATCCGCTGGACTCATAGGTATCATCCCATACATTACGATAGGGCTGCACCACATCAGGATCGCAGCGTTCTATAAATTTCATGATCTTATAGCTATCCCAGTCTGATAAACCAATGAACTTGGTTTTTCCTTCATTTTGGAAGCGTCGAACTGTTTCTATTGCTTCATCGAAGCGTTCATCCTGCCCACCAAAATTACAGTGGTGAAGGTAAAGCAGATCAACACAGTCTGTTTTTAGTCTTTCCAGTGAGGATTCCATTTGAAATCGCATGTGTTTTGGGTGATACCAGTCTCGATGTTGTCCCTTGTTCCACCCAACTTTTGTCGCAAGAAATATTTCGTTACGGGGAATATATTCCCACATGGAACCAATTATCTGTTCGGATTTACCATTTCCGTAGACATCTGCTGTGTCCCAGTGGTTTATTCCTGACTCATAGGCCGTTTGTAGCGCCTGACGGGAATCTTCATCTGCCTGGTTTGCCCAGCCGACAGGCATTTCTCCGCTTACATTAGCACCACCATAAGACCATGTTCCAAGGCTGACGGATGAAACCTTCTGATTTGTTTTACCTAAAATTATCTGATTCATTGGAATTGTTTTATTGAGTTGCTAAAATTAGAAAGAGTTTTTGTAAACTTCCTTTTTGTTTTTCGATAATTATGAAGCAATGATGAAAACAATAGATATTGGGCATGGAAATCTTTCGGTAGATACAGCGTTATCTGCTTTGGAGTCCGGGGTAAGCAGCGCAATGTGTAATGATGAAATCCGATCAATAAAAATTGTTCACGGGCATGGATCGGGTGCGTTAAGAAACGCTGTCCGTCAATGGTGTCAGGAACAGTCAGGACGTTTTCGGGATATGATTCCAGGGGAAGAATATGATTTGTTTCATCAGAACAGCGTTGCTATGCGGCAGGAGTGTGGTTTTCCAATTGACCGGGATTTTGGTCGAAAAAATAGAGCCGTAACTTATCTGTGGTTACTATAAAAAATAAATAGTTTTGCCTTGACAACCGTGTTCTTTTTTAAGTAATATTGAAATAATTGGTGTTAAAAGAC
>CAJXJG010000160.1 GCA_913054425.1 uncultured Fidelibacterota bacterium | reverse complement strand
CCATTATCTAAATTTGAAACACTTCCTCACCGGCTTCCAATGCTGTCCCTTGCAAATGCAATGAATGAAGATGAAATGGCAGCATTTGATATACGAATAAAAAAAATTGTTGGTGTTGATGAAGAAATTGAATACGTAGCAGAACCAAAACTGGATGGAATAGGAATTGAGCTGATTTATGAAAAAGGCATTTTTATCAACGGCTCCACCCGGGGTGATGGGTTCACGGGCGAAAATATAACTGAAAATCTTAAAACAATTCGAAGCATTCCCTTACGCTTAAGGAATAAACATAAATCTGCTCCAATTCTTTTAGAAGTCCGAGGAGAAATATTCATTTCAAAAGACGGATTTGACGATTTGAATAAAAATCGCGAAAAAAACGGGGAAGCATTATTTGCGAATCCCCGCAATGCAGCCAGCGGAAGTTTACGACAACTGGACTCTTCTATAACCGCAAGTCGTCCTCTCTCCATTTTTTGTTATCATTCCGGAACAATTGAGGGCAAAATATTTGACACCCATTGGGAATTTTTACAAAGTTTAAAAGAATGGGGTTTCCCTGTGAATCCAATGATCCGGAAAGTAAACGGAGCTGATGAGGCCATTGAATACCATAGGGATATGGAAAATAAACGCAACACCATACCTTATGATATTGACGGTACTGTAATTAAGATTAATTCACTTTCTTTGCAGAAAAAATTAGGCATCCGGAGCCGTTCACCACGCTGGGCAATTGCCAATAAATTTAAAGCACAGCAGGTGACAACGGTCATTCTGGATATAACATCCCAAGTGGGAAGAACAGGAGCCATAACCCCGGTAGCACATTTGGAGCCGGTTTTTGTAAGTGGCGTTACTGTAACCAATGCTACCCTCCATAACCAGGATGAAATTGATCGAAAAGATATCCGGATAGGCGATACGGTTATCATTGAGAGGGCAGGCGATGTGATTCCAAAAGTTGTTAAAGTTATCCCCGATAAACGACTAAAAAATTCCAAATCATATTGTCTGCCGGATTTGTGTCCAAGCTGTGGTCATGAGGTGTACCGTCCTGAAGGTGAAGCGGTTGTCCGCTGTCAGAATTTGTCCTGTCCTGCACAAATTAAAGGACGGATAGAACATTTCGTCTCCAAGAACGCTTTGGACATTGATGGAATCGGAAACAAATTAGTAGACCGGTTGGTGGAAACAAAACTGGTTCAGACTGTAGATGATCTGTTCAAATTGACACTTGAAGATCTTACTCCGCTGGAACGCATGGCAGAAAAATCAGCTCAAAACACTATCAACGCCATTGAGGGCTCAAAACAAACACGTTTTGCCCGGTTTCTATATGCCCTTGGTATCCGGAATGTGGGTGAACACTTATCAAAAGTACTGGAAAAATATTACAAAGGGGATTTTCCCCGTTTTATTTCTTCAGAGAAAGAGGAATTGGAATCCATCTTTGAGGTAGGCGAAATTGTTGCTGACGGAATTGTCCGGTTCTGGTCAGATTCATCCAATGTAGATGTAGTAAAATCATGTTTTTCCCTGGGCTTAATTTTGTCGCCGATTGAATTAAAAGAAAAGACTCAGGTACTGGCAGGAAAAAGTTTTGTATTTACAGGTGGCTTAAAAATATTCACCCGGAAAGAAGCGCAGAAACTAGTGGAAACTCTTGGGGGAAGAGTCAACAGTTCCATAAGTAAAAAAACCACCTTTTTAGTTGCCGGTGAATCTGCCGGGGCTAAACTTACCAAGGCACAGAAACTCGGAGTTTCAGTTTTATCTGAAGATGATTTTCTAAAAATTGTACATAACAATTAATGAAGTTTTTCATAACCGTATTTTTTATTTTTTACCGATGTTTTGCAGGTGAAAGCATTTTATTAAAGATGGATAATAAAATGTCTCAAGCGCTTCAGGGTTCCAACCAACATCTTCTCTTAGATATTGCTATGGAAACTATTAATCTGGCAGGGCTTCCTTTTGAGGGGATGATGTCTCTTCAATTATCCAACTCGGTAGCGCGTAATGAAAAAGAAGCATTTTTCACTACAATTGCTATGATCGGCATTACGGTTGGAGTATTGAAATATTCAGTTGATAGAGAACGTCCTGAACGCACTTATCACCCCAGGTTATGGAACACCCGAATCACCCCATCTTTTCCCTCCGGCCATACTGCGGTTTCATCCGGTTTCGCAACCATTCTTTCATCAATTTATCCTGAATATTTTTCCCATGCTGTGTTCTATACACTCCTGTCGGGATATAGTCAGATTTATACGGGGAACCACTTTATTTCAGATATACTGGTAGGGTGGCTTATCGGTTTTACCATTGGTAAAATAGCATATAATTCTACTGCGTTGTAATCCAAATTTAAATTATCTTTTACTTCATAAATTTTTCTTTTGTCTTTCGGTTACTATGCCAGTGTTTTTCTATAATAACTCATAAACCTACATAAAGGAATTCTACCTATGATGAAAATTGAAGATATTGTTAATGATATTGTCCTGATTGTTCTTGATAATTACGAACCTCTAAAAGAACTGGGCATTGATGAAAACCGAATTTATGCCCGAATACTTGGTTATGATGAGTTTGGAGTATGGATGAAACATCCAAAATTCCGAATCCCAAAGCCAAATGAGAAATCAAAACGCAAAAAACCATCCTATCAGAACGTAAAGGCATCAATATTAATTCCCTGGGGTTTTATTGCTTCAATCGTACATTTTCCAGACGTTGAGGGATTTGATTTCCCCAACCCGTTTGAAAAAAATATTGGGTTTGAATCGAACATAGAATGACCGCTCCGGCAATTAAAATAGAAGGACTATCCAAATCATATAATGGCTCCGATGCTCTTTCAGGTGTAAATATTACCATTCCAGATGGACAGTTTTTCGGCCTCCTGGGGCCAAACGGCGCTGGTAAATCTACCACAATCAATATCCTAACCGGTTTAGTTCGAAGAAATAGCGGTAACATTACTGTCTTTGGAAAAGACATTGAAAGGGATTATCGTTTCACGCGATCCCAGATAGGTACCGCACAACAGGAATTATCGGTTGATTGGTTTTTCCCGATTGAAAAACTCCTTCAGTATCAAGCCGGGTATTATGGTATCTCACCAAAAAAATCCAGGGGACGCATAGAAGAACTTCTTAACCGCCTTGGTCTTTGGAGTAAACGTAAATCCCGTTTAAGACAGCTCTCAGGTGGAATGAAACGACGGTTTCAGCTTGCAAAAGCTCTCGTTCATAATCCAAAAATTATCATACTCGATGAACCTACCGCAGGGATAGATGTTGAATTACGACATGAACTTTGGGATTATCTCAGGCAGCTTCACCAGCAGGGGAAAACAATTCTTTTAACCACGCATTATATCGAAGAGGCGGAACTCCTGTGTGAATATGTTTCTATCATTCACAAAGGAAAAGTAATTGCAGAGGGCGCTCCAAAAAATCTGATTAACAAAAGGGGAAAAGCAGGTATCACAATTCACTTAAAACAATGGGAAGACACACTGCAGGAATTACTTAAACCCTACACATATACCCGTAAAAAAAGTCAGCTTCATTTTACTGTGAAAGATGCTGAAACAGAGATATCGAAAATAATCAACCTCATTTCAAAAAACGGCTGTCAGATCCAACGGGTAGAGCTGACAAAATCTACCCTTGAGGATGTCTTCCTCAGTCTCACAGGTAGAGGGATTAACGAACAAACCAAATGAATTGGATCGGATTATGGACATTAACAAGCCGTGAAGTAGGACGGTTTTTTAGTGTGTACCGCCAGACAATTTTACCTGGACTTATTTCGTCAGCTCTATACATTCTCATTTTTGGATTTACTCTTCAACAGCGCATCTCAGAAATTAATGGAGTTCCATATACTTTGTTTATCCTTCCCGGACTCATTATGATGAACACCCTTACCAATGCAAGCTCAAACACTGCTTCATCTATGCTTCAAATGAAACTGCTTCAACAATTGCCGGACATACTAACAGCTCCCCTTTCCAGCCTGGAAATTTCTTTAGCCTATATTATTGGAGGGACGGTGCGTGGTTTTGTAAACGGTATTCTCGTTTTACTGCTTGGTGTTCTCTTAATCGGTCTACCAGTTGACAGTCCGATATTCTCCCTAGGATATATTTTTATTGTTGCCTGGACATTTTCCTGTATGGGGCTTTTATTAGGACAACTGGCGGAAAGCTGGGACCAGCTTGCCATGATGCAAAACTTTTTCCTAACCCCGCTGAGCTTTCTCGGGGGTATATTCTACTCAATTAAGATGCTGCCGGAATGGGCACAGTCACTTAGTTTTTTCAACCCGATCTACTACATGATTAATGGCATACGATTCACGGTTCTTGGCATCTCAGACTCTTCTCCAAGTATCAGCTTTGGAATGGCTCTTGCAATGGCTTTAATCTTTTTCGTTTCCGCAGTATTACTGATGAAAAGCGGAAGGAAAATAAAGTTATAAACTAAATCAATGATTTGTTTTTTTCGACAGCACATCTTCAATATTCTCCAAATCACCATC
>CAJXJG010000159.1 GCA_913054425.1 uncultured Fidelibacterota bacterium | reverse complement strand
GGTGGACTGAATTCCTCAAATTCGGTTTCAATGATTGTTTCTTCTCCCGTGTCCTTATCTAAAACACTTTTATTATATTTCCCCTCCGGTTTTACCTGTGAACCAAAATGTGAAATTGATGCGGAAAATCGAAGTGTTTTGTATCCTGTCCAGTAAAACGTACCCATGTCCAGCATGGGCGCAGACATATTATTCCCCGCCAGGTTTTCCTGCACATGTTTCAGTGTAATTCCGAAACTGAATCTGTCTGTCATCCGCGCGCCATAGGTTAACGCGAAAAACCTATCTTGAAATACAAAGTAATTTCCAGTTCCGTGGGGTAAATATTCGGTGGTCTCCATCATTGGAGCCATGTGGAGAATTCCTGCACTTATTCCTAAATAATGACGGCCATAAACATTCCTGCTCATGCTGAAATAATCAAATTTAATTTCTGCAGGAAGCTCTATATGTGTTGTAGAAAATTGTATTTCTTTGAATTGTGCAATTGTTGCAGGATTATAATAAACAGAAGCGGCATCCTGATTCAATGCAACAACGGCTTCGCCCATTCCAAGTGCATGAGCACTTACACCAATTTTTAAAAAGGTAAAAATGGATGTTCCCGCACGCTGCCCACCAAGGATTGGAAAGAAATTCTGGCTGAATCCATATGAAACCAGGAACAAACTGAATACAATTTTTACGAAAATGTGTTTTCTCAAAACAGGATTTGAACTCCCAATTCAGTTGATCTTGGTTTTCCAATTCTTGACGGATCATAATTTGGATTCGGCCAGGTAATCATGCTGTATGGAATAATCTCTCCAGGATTATAACCCTCGCCTGTAAACGAATTAATTCGTCTTGGAATCTCTTCATCAAACAGATTTTCAATTTCAATAAATATTTTATACTTCAATCTCCCAAGGTTGAATGTTTTATAAAGCTTTACATCAAAAGTGCTATGTCCGTTAATATCAGTCAAACCAAGCATTCTGAAAAATTTTGGGTTATAATCTGCAAAATAGGAATATGGATTATCACCTTCGTATGTTCCAATATAGTAATCCACTCCATCAACCTCAATGATTCCATCAGGATATTCTGAAGTCCCAAGGATTGACCGAGTATATCTGCGTGTTGAGCCAAATTCGAAACGGAGAGATGCACCCCAATTGGAAGGATGATTGTAGTATAGATTACTGAAGAATTGGAATGGTTTATCCCATCTCATAAAATTTTCTCCAAGATTTTTTTCAGAAAGTGCTCCAGCCTGAACCAGTAGATTATCAAGCGGAGAAGAACTTTTTCCGGTCACAATGGAATAATTAAAGTTTACATCGGCATACCAGCGAGCGAATATCCTGCTTTTCAGGATGATTTCTACCCCGCGAGCCCTGGCGTAGTCAGCATTAAAATACATGTTAAATTTTAAGTGAGAATACCGGGGATTTGATGGTGAAATAGTTTGAGAGGTTTCATAATCAAACATATCCTTCCAGTACGCCTTCATTTCCAGAACCTGGTCATCACTGAACCGGTGTTTGATCCCCAATTCATATTGAACTGTCGTCTTTGGATTTAGATTGGGATTGCCAAAAACTTGATACGTAGATTGAGAAGTTGAGTTTAACTTAGCATACACATACTGAAAGGTGGGAAGCTGGGAAAAATGACCATAATAAAAATACAATACATCGTTATCCGTTACAGGATGAGAGATTCCAAATCGCGGACTAAGACGTCCTTTTCCTCGATAACCAAATAAATTGAATGTTTCATCATTAAATTTTTTCCTGGCTGCATCGGTGATAATAACAGTATTGGTATCATCGATTGTATCTTCTACATATTTACCGGGAAACCAGTAATCGTAACGCATTCCAAGGTTTACTGTCATACCTTCAAATTTAATTCGATCCTGAATATAGAATGCTCCAAACATGGTTTTCGCGTTATACATATCATAATTTGCCCCCAGACCAGTTGTTCCTGTCCAGGGTTCATTAATATCCAATACCTGCATTTCAGTTACGGTAGTTTCCAATCCGGTTTTTATTTTATGCCGTTTCCTTGTATGATAAATCCAGTCTGCATCTAAACGATAGTTATCGCTGACAATATCATACCACTCAGGAGCAAAACCAGTATCATAAAATTCGTCGCCATAGGTAATATTTATATTTCCATCCCTGTCCAAAATTGAATAATTGATCGGGTCAAGATCCAGTCTTTCTTCATATTCAGTCCAATGCAAATCCTGAACAGCGCTGTGCTCCAATGTTAAAAACCTCCCAAAAACAATCTCATAAAACGACCGGGTACTCAATGTATGCGTCCAGTTTATATTAATCAGTCTTGATTCACGGGTGATCGTATTATAGTTATCCAATATTTTTTCATAACTGTACGGATAATAGGTATTGGAAAACGCCCGGGGCATAAAATATCCCTGGTTCACATTCAAAGACACGTCGTAGGACACACCCAGCTTTTTCTTTGGAGACAGTGCCCAGGATAATTTATACAAAAAGTGCCAGTCATTATTTTCCCTTAAAGCCAATAATTTCATTAATTTATCGGCTGATTCATCGGAGAAATTTAGTGGAGGACCCCAATTTCTATGAGGATAGAGTTTCGATGCTGTGGGAAGGTTACTGTCATACATTTTGCCGTAGCCATTTATAAAAAATGAAAATTTTCCCGGGAAGTTCACACCAAATCTTGGCAGTAATAACTCAAGGATCGGCATAGGACCACCAAGATTGAATTCAAAGCGATCAGTCTTGTAATGTTGGATATTTTCACCAGAAAGACCCCAATTGTCGCTTGTAAATTTCACTGCGCCTTCAAAATTATCTCTCCCCTCCTTTAACTTTATATTAACCACTCCGGACATTGCCTGGCCATATTCAGCACTGTATCCACCCGTTACAATTTCCAAATTCTGAACAGCTTCTGCAGATATATATAAATTTCCTGAATATCCGGAGAGTGGATCTTTCACAGACATTCCATCCACAATAAAAAGACTTTCATCAATGCGTCCGCCGCGGATGTGGATTTCATTATCCTGTTTGGTTACACCCACCTGTTCCGCAAGAATGTCTTCCACACTATTCACAGTTTTATTGGCGATATCATCACTGGTTATACGGGTTACGGAAGCAGTTTCATCCACATCGAAGAGTGGTTTGGCACCAACAACAATTACTTCTTCTCCGATTGTTAACACAGTTTCTTCCATTTCAAAATTCACAATTGTTTTCTGGTTGGGTTGTACCATGATCCCTGTTTTCAAGATGATCTTATATCCAATAATGGATGCTTCAATATTATAAGATCCTGGATTTATGTTTCTAAGGAAGAAGCCTCCTTCTATGCTTGTTGCAGAACCATAATATGTACCTTTTATCATCACATTTACTCCGATGAGAGGATCACCAGATTTTTTGCTGGTAACTATGCCGGAAACAGATCCTTTATCCTGCCCAAAAAGAAGAACAACGCTGATCAGGACACTGGTTAAAACTTTCATTCTAAAAATGCCTCTTTCAAGAGATATTCGATGAATTTTCCGCTTGTTCCGTTTCCTTCCAAAGTAGGATCATAACCGTTGTGGAGAGGAATTGACATGAGAATAATTTTCCCGGATTTTTCGGAAGGTGAAATGATGAATTTCCCCATACTGCACACATTGGGTGTCCCTGTCCATGTGTCTAAACCAGATTCAGGCTCCTGAAGATGGTATAAATCCTGTGCTTCAAAATAAGGATAGGCAGTTCCATCTCCTGATGCAGGAATAAAACTTTTAACCCGGATAGCAATCAACTTGGAAAGCTCCAAATCCAATGTCGAATCAACTTGAGAATACAACGTTCTGCCCATCATCAAACGGCCATTTGTATTAATAGTAAATGAAGAATCAATTGGGAAAAATCCAAATGTGGAATCCTGCAATTCAGGCGCATTCAGGAATAGGTTACCTCCGCCCATGATGTAACTCACAATACTTGAACTGGCATCTAAATATGTATCACTTGCAGCAGCCGTGTTGTTATAAGCAGCATACCAGATAACATGGTCAAAATAATTTAAATTCGCAGTGATGTCCGTGGATGAAAATGGCAATTCATCACCAATTTCCCAGACTGAATAAGCTTCTTCACCAAGGATGGAATCCAAAACTGCTCTGAACCACATTTGAGAGTTATTGTAACCGTCTAAAGGAAAATCGTCTACTAACAAAACATCTCCAACTACATGCATCACCTTCCAATAACTTGGTTCATCTTCGTTCAATGTATCCGGAAATGAAATAATAGAACTTTCAGCACCCGCAATATCCTGAGCCTTTAGATAAAATGTGTGGAAACCGGTATCCAATTCAGTTTCATTCAACGTTACACTGGATTCCGGTCCAAGCTGAATCCAGCATGTGTCACATGGCTCATCCAATGCGTAAAAAACATTTGTGATTGTTTCGACTCCATCCTGATCATCTAAATTCCAAACGAAAGTCCGTGTAGGAAAAGTAAATGCAGTATCTCCCTGAATATCTACTAATTGCGGGTTGGATAAGTATCGAAAACTAACCGATGGTGGTGAATTTTTTATAGGGAACACTACTTTCGCAGGAGTGAGATCAACCAGACTGTCATTA
>CAJXJG010000158.1 GCA_913054425.1 uncultured Fidelibacterota bacterium | reverse complement strand
TTATTGGTCATGTCACAAAAGATGGCATCATAGCTGGTCCCAAAATGCTTGAACACATGGTGGATACGGTTTTGTATTTAGAGGGAGATGATCGATACGACCACCGGATACTCCGATCTGTGAAAAATCGTTTTGGTGCAACCCATGAAGTGGGAATCTTCCTTATGAGTTCAAAAGGACTTCAAGAAGTAAAAAACCCCTCTGAACTTTTTCTTGAAGAACGGACAAAAAACGTAGCAGGAACTGCAATTTATGCATCTCTGGAGGGAACAAGACCAATTCTCGTTGAAGTGCAGGCCTTAGTTTCTCCTGCAAATTTTGGTACTCCCC
Organism: uncultured Fidelibacterota bacterium; assembly: GCA_913054425.1. Taxonomy (GTDB): domain Bacteria; phylum Fidelibacterota; class Marinisomatia; order Marinisomatales; family UBA8229; genus UBA8229. The sequence continues at coordinate 4,371 of CAJXJG010000158.1, read as the reverse complement.
AACGGAACGTGAATGGTTTTGATTTTAAAAGACTTTCCATGTTATTAGCAGTTCTGGAAAAAAGGATGAACGTTATTATGGGTACAAAGGATGTGTTTGTAAATCTGGTTGGTGGACTAAAAATAAACGATCCTGCCGCAGACCTTAGTATTATCAGCACAGTAGCATCAAGTTCCCGGGAGAAACCTATTGATCCTGGCACTGTATTAATTGGAGAGGTTGGATTAGCAGGTGAAGTAAGGTCGGTGAGTCAAATCGAAAAGCGGATTCAAGAAGCTAAAACCTTGGGGTTTACAATTGTTATTGTACCGAAGTCCAATGAAAGGACATTAAAGCCGAGGCCCAAGGGAATTTCCATCGAATTTGTTTCTACCGTTAAAGATACATTTAATATTCTGTTCTGAAATATTGCAATTTACTCTTTTACATTCTGACAAAGAGACCTCAGCTCGAACCGGGATTTTACAGACTGATCATGGAGAAATTCAAACTCCAGTGTTCATGCCGGTCGGTACGCTTGGAGCAGTAAAAACATTTTCTCCCCAGGAATTAAAAGCTCTTAGTACTGAAATTATTTTAGGCAATACCTACCATCTGTATCTAAGGCCTGGAGATGAAATTGTAAAGAACGCCGGCGGATTGCATGATTTTATAAGTTGGGAAGGACCGATCTTAACAGACAGTGGTGGATTCCAGGTGTTTTCGTTGGCGAGGTTAAATAAAATTTCTGATGAGGGCGTTGAGTTTCAATCACACTTGGATGGAAGCAGTCATTTATTTACACCGGAAAAATCAATGAACATTCAAAGAAATTTGGGAGCAGATATCATAATGGCTTTTGATGAATGTCCTCCTGGAAATGTGGATAAAAAAGTTGCCATGAAAGCGGTTGAAAGAACTCATAAATGGACAGAAACTTGTGTGAATTATTTGAAAGAATATCCTCCGATTTATAATTGGAATCAAACTTTTTTTCCTATAGTCCAGGGGAATGTTTATCCGGAATTAAGAAAACAGAGCATTCAAGAACTGTGTTCATTCTCAACGTGTGGAATGGCAATTGGCGGGTTGGCGGTGGGGGAAGAAAAATCAGCCATGCTTGAAATGGTCCATTTATGTACAGAGTATCTCCCCCTAGAACAGCCGCGATATTTGATGGGTGTGGGTAAGCCTTCTGATTTAGTAAAAACCATTGCTATGGGAGTGGACATGTTTGACTGTGTTATCCCTACCAGGAACGGAAGAAACGGACATATTTTTACAGAAGATGGTGTTATCAACATTAAAAATGGAAAGTATAAAAATAATTATTCACCTGTGGATGAAAAAAGTGATTCTCCTTTCGGTTCACAATTTTCAAAGGCTTATGTTCGTCACTTATTTAATGTAAATGAAATTTTAGGAGTGAGGATTTCCAGTGCATTGAATATTGCTTTTTATATGAAATTAATGAAAACTATTCGATCAAAAATAGAAGCTGGAAAGTTTGGTAAGTGGTCAAAATCATTTCTAAAAAAATGGGGTGATGAATAGTGACTTTATGAAAGTTTTCAGAAATAAAATAGGAGGGAATTATGTTAAATACTGGTGATACGGCTCCAAATTTTTCATTGATGAATCAAGATGGAGATATTGTCTCTCTTGAAAATTTAAGAGGGAAAAAAGTGCTACTATGGTTTTATCCAAAAGCAAATACGCCAGGGTGAACGGTTGAAGGAGAAGGGCTCCGTGATGAGTTCAAAACATTCCAGGAAAACAGTGTGGAGATCCTTGGGATTAGTGCAGATTCTGTAAAAGCTCAAAAATCCTTTTGTGAGAAAAAGGACTTCCCTTTCTCTCTGTTGAGTGATGAATCGAAGGTTACGATTAAAGCCTATGACGCCTGGGGATTAAAAAAGTTTATGGGAAGGGAATACGAAGGGATTTACAGGTATTCTTATCTCATTGATGAAAATGGAATTATTGAAAAAGTGTATTCAAAAGTAAGAACAAAAACCCACGCGAAGGATGTGCTCGCTGATTTGGTGAAATAATTATTTTTGTAATATTAATGAACCGTCTGTAAAAATATTTTCACTTTCTTTTTTATCAAGATATCCCATCATAACAGAGTGCCCTGACAGCCATAAATCTTGGTTTTTTAGTTCAAATTTTGTCATGTGAACCGGAGAGGATCCGACAGAAACAACAGCTGTATTTTCTGGTGTTATGAATAATCTGGGGGGAGTTGTATTTTTTAATTTAGTCCAGTCAAAATCAATAATATAATCTGCAGAATTAAATTGGTTTGGAAGGCCAATGGTAATTTTCGACTTTTTTGAAGCAATCCCTGCTCCAGTATACAAGGGAAGAATTGCCTGAAGTACAACCCAGGCTGTGGAATCCGATTTCAATTGAATCAAATAAGTATCCTGTTCAAATAAATCCAGTTTTTTTTGGACTCCATTTGCATTGACAAGCAAGTTATAATGACTGAGACGGATGCCTTTACCCTTTGTCCAGTAGATAAGCGCTTCATCCTGAAGATTTGGTTTAAAATCCGGATCGAATTGTTCATTGAATGCGTCAATTTCTTTTTCCACGTTTGTGTCCGGTTGTACTGTATATTTTGGTTTGCAATGAGATATTGCTGTTTGGATATCTTCCTGATTTGAGATCACTAATGTTCCTCCCACCGTCCAGACCGCAAAAGCAATACATTCCGCCCAGGGGAAAGCAAGATCAGTCATGAATACTCGATCTTGCGGCTCAACCCCGGATGCTTTCAGCCAATGAGCAGATTTCTGGACCAATTTGAAGAAATCTTCGTTCGTCATGTTTAGGTCATGATATAGAAGATGGTCCTTATATTTTACATTCTGTCCTTCCACAAGCGCATGAAGATTGGGGTAGGGTGTCATATATTCAATGGGTTCAACATTTCCGTAACATTGTGCCTCATAGATTCGTTTTTCCAGGTTTGTTTTATTCATTATAATATGAGCAAATTTACAGGTTGAATTCAGAAAAAACTATCCGAACTTGAGAATCAGAGAACAACTTTTTAAAGGCACATTTATTGAAAGACCAAACAGGTTTTTGACTATAGTGGATGTGGAGGGCTCAGTCGTAGAGAGTCATTTACCGGATCCAGGCCGATTGAAGGAGTTATTGACTCCGGGAGCAGAATTGTATGTATCTTCCGTTCCGAAAAATTCTCATCGAAAAACTCAATACACGACCTGGATGGTTCGGTACAATGGTACTCTGGTGTCCCTGGTTTCTTCACTGCCGAATCGTTTTGTAAAGGAATCTCTTGAATCTGGTGAACTTCCAATGTTTCAAGGTTATCAAATAATAAAACCGGAATATACGGTTGGGCGTCATAGGTTTGATTTTTTGTTGGAAGATGAAGAAGGAAAAGATTTTTATTTGGAAGTAAAATCAGTCACGTATGTAAAAAATGGAATTGCAGAATTTCCGGATGCGGTAACGGAGCGGGGACGTAGGCATGCCATCGCACTGCAAAAACTGGTGGAGTCCGGCAAAAGAGCAGGGATTTTATTTGTATGCCAGCGTCCGGATGCCCATGAATTCAGGCCCATGTGGAATCGTGACCCAAAATTTGGGGAAGCACTGCAAAGGGCATCAAGATCCGGAGTAAGTGTATGGTGTATTACGGTGAATGTGACCTTGGAAGAAATCACATTTTTACGTGAAATTTCTGTAAATTTACACCGTGATTAAGAGTGTCGAAAGAGTTTGAACAATACTAAAAATATTCTCAAGGATAAAAGGGTATTCCTGTGTTTTTTTGCTTACACGTTATATTTTTTGCTGATTTCCTGTGCGGCGATTCAAACACCCTCTGGAGGACAGGTTGATAAAACTTCTCCTGAATTGATTGAGGTTGTTCCTCCTAGCGGAACCATTCACTTTAAAGGTGGTGATATTCACCTTAAATTTTCGGAATACTTGGATGAATCAACACTTGAAAAAGGATTTCATATATTCCCGCGTTTTCCTGGAGAGTTGGAAATTCGTTTTAAGGGAGATGAAATTTATGTAAATATCCCTGATGAATTATCAGAGAATCAAACCTATGTTATTACGATCGGTAGGGAGCTGAAGGATGAGCATGGGGTACAATTAGCAGAACCGGTTCACCTGGCTTATAGCACAGGTGATGAAATTGATAGCGGACAAATTTCTGGCAGAGTATATAATGAAGAGAATATTTCAGTCCATTTATGGAGGATTCAAAAGGATGAAAATGATTCAATTTTTTTCTCAAAACCTGATTATATATCTGATGCAACGGATGATGGTTTTTACAAATTTGAATTTTTATCTCCGGGGACATATCAGGTTTTATCTATTGGAAGTGAAGGT
>CAJXJG010000157.1 GCA_913054425.1 uncultured Fidelibacterota bacterium | reverse complement strand
TTGCAAGGGACAGCATTGGAAGCCGGTGAGGAAGTGTTTCAAATTTAGATAATGGGGGAACCCCTACTCTTTGAGTTGGGGAATCGGGAGTGATAAGATTAGGATGAAGTTTTTCCAACTGCTCAAGTTCACGAAGAATCCGGTCATATTCATGATCTGAAATGACAGGATTATCTAATACATAATATCGGTAGTTGTGATCCTCCAGTTGATTCCGGAGAGACAGAATGTGTTTATTTACATTCATTCAGTGGAATGATTATTTTAGCTTATAGTATTCAACAGCATCGATGAGCGTTCGCTCAACCGGACGAACTACGCCCTTTTTATCAACAGGAACCGCAAATAATGAATAATCGGCCAATTGAACGGTAAAGAAATATTGAACCATTGATCCCGGAAAAACTTCCGGGTCGAACCGAAATGAATATAGTCCGTATTTTTGTTTTAAGAAAATTTCCTGATATGGTCTTTTTGTATCAGTCCTGATAAATAAATTTACCAATTCGATACTATCTTCCGGTATATCGACAATTATCTCCAAACTGTAGTTTCGTCCCTTGAACATAATTTCTTCCGGATGATGAATAATCCTTTTTGATTGCAAATATCCGTTGAAATTTTTCTCAGTCAAAGAATCAGGCAGTTCAGTCGCCAGCAGAACAGTGGAAAAAAGAAAAAGCAAAGAAAATTGATTTGCCATGCTATTGGTTTACATACTGATCAATGTAGGCTTTAATGGAGAACCGATCCTGTCGGTTCATTTTGAATGAAGTGTGGGTATAATTTCCGCTATTATCCGGTTTGTATTGACTGGTGTATTTTTCACGTTTTTCGGAAATATCCGAAATTGCTTTTACAAGCTCATCCACATCTTTTTCTGTATTGTAAATGCCGAACGAGGCCCGCACCATTCCTGATTTTAATTGAAATGCATCTTCAAAATCTTCTTCGTTGATGCTGGTTGTGGCAGCAAGCAGATCATCCATGATCATTTCTTTTACATAGGGATGGGCGCAGAAACATTCATTCCGAACTGCTATATTAAAGTAATCATTCAAAATTGCCGCCACGAGGCCATGATCCATGTCTTTAATATTAAAGGAAATGCATGCAGACCGCTCACAAATTGAGGTGTCGGCTACTCCGTAAATTTGAATATCAGGAATGTCTTTTAGATTATCAAGAGTGTAGTGGATCAACTCTGATTCTTCCGTAAAAATTAATTCCATTCCAATGGTGTCCAGAACTTCAATAACGGCGGCTATCCCAATGGCACCGGCAATGTTTGGAGTTCCTGCTTCTTCCCTGGCAGGAAATGCTTCTGAGACAATATAACGGTCAAGAAAAACATGCTCCACCATTCCACCGCCAACCTCCTCGGGTTCTATTGAACTAAGAATGTCTTTTCTGCAGATAACAGTTCCGGGTGAAGCGGGGGCATAGGCTTTATGTCCGGAAAAAACGAAGGCATCAATATTTCGATTTTGGTTTTTATGTCCGCTGATTTTTACAGGAAGATGAGCTACCATCTGGGCGCCGTCTACAATAATAAAGGTGTCGTATGAATGAGCTAATTCCGCAATATCATAAATGGGATTGATGATTCCGGTAACGTTGCTTACTCCCGTAACTGCCACATAGCTTACATTACCTTGGTTCTGTTTTAGTGTGTTTTCGAGAAATTGTACATTGATGCATCCCGGCTGACCATCGTGATTGTCCAATGGAATGTGGACAACTTTTTTTGCGTGTTTACGATGGGGCAGATCATTGGAGTGGTGTTCCATAGGGATATAATTGCAATTTCCTTTTCAGAATTGTAATCCCGGAAGACCCGGGCCAGCCTGTTTATTCCTCCCGTACTCCCGCTTCCTGTAAAAAAACAGGTGTAATCCTCCGGATCAGCCTGTAGAAATGACAGTATGCGGTTGTGAGCCCACTCATATTCCTGTGTTGATATTTTCGCTGAAAAATGGAGTAAGCTGTGAGTGTTTGCGTAATGGTTGTAAAATTGCTGAATTGCTTTATGAGCAGACCCCATTATGAGAGTTGAAGCAGTGGAATCAAGATAAATTCGCCGTGTTCGTCTCCCGTCGGCCAAGGTGTACATTGTATCCAGACCAATAAAATCTCCCCGAATCTTTTTTAGTAAATCCATCATTTTGTCTTAAGTCAAAACAGTAAAATATACACTATCTCTGTAATAAAAGTTATATGAGCCTGGTACATTATGTTTCTCTAAAATGGAGACAATTACTTTTCCATTCCTGGTATGTTGTATACTGCCGGATAAAACAATCAAAACTGCATCGGACCTTCCCCACAGCAATTTGTGGACGCTGGTTTCTTTGAGTGGGATGTATTACAACTATGTATTGTTTGAAAGAACGTTTAGCATACTGCCCCATATTCGATAGGGCCGTAAATGCAAAAATCAAGTCTTCGTTAAAGCGATTTCGATCTGCCTGAATATCTACTCGGAATACTCGTCCCCTATTGGTCTTATAAATATTTGCACCCAGCAGTGTAGGCGAAGAATGATCTCTGGAAAAATAATTAGGTGCCATGGCTAAAAGTTGAGCATCTTTGAAAAGAGGTTTTCCAATAAGAAAAACAGGTAGAATAAGCATTATGCAGGCTTTTACCGGATTCATGCTAACGATTCCATCTCCAAAGAACTATTAAAAGGATACTCACACCAAAAATTGAAAACAACACCAGTTTTTGAAATCGTGTCTGTGAATATACAATAGATTTTGAAAATATCACCTTATCATCATTCAGGAAATCACTAAGCCCAAAAGCCCATTTTAAAGTGTCGCCTGCAACGGAATCAGCATTTGTTTTGGTGACCATTCCGGGCATAATAAGAAAGAACTGAAAATGATCATCCTTCAAACCTGTGGTCACGCGGATTTCTTCCGCAAAGGGTTCCATTGCCAGGCTCATTTTCTGGATAAAATCACCAGGCAATTGGTAGAGAAAAGGTTTCAGTGAAGTTTTCAACATTTCAGAGCGGTCTTCTAATTCTTTCAGAAGTTTGTTTGTTTCAATATGATTAAAATAATTTTGTAAATGGTTATCAATTCGTTCTAGAAGTTTCAAATCTAATTGAATAGAAGTGTCAAATTTTAACCTGTTCAATGCCTGTGAACAAACATAAACCAGCGCTTCCGGAAGCCATTGGATAGAGTCAGGCTTTTCTTCATCCTGGAGAGAGTCCCCAAATTTTGGATATTTACGATACACTTCCCGTCCTCTAAATATCTGTTGAACAGTATAGGTAGTAGAAATCCAGTTTTCTTCCCTTTTTACTGTGATGGGATGCTGGAAGGGAACAATAGAGGTTGAATCTTTTGTAAATAATGTCACCCCGGTCAGGAGTCCCTGTGTTTCCAATGTCCAGATTTCTTTTTCAGAATCCTGGCTTAGTTCTTTATGGCGAGATGAAGCCCAGGTGGAATTTGGTTTTGGGTGTGGAAAATCGGTATCAAACACATCAGTTGAATCACCTTTTGTTACAATATGCATTTTATATCTTCCGTCTGGGTGAACGTGTACAGTGATCAAATGTTCAACACACCCTGTCAGGATTAGGATCAGAAGAAAGAAAGTACAGTTAATAATTTTATTAAACATTTGTTATTTCTTAAATCAATCGAAATTTAAGAAAAAAGGGACATATGTTGATATGTCCTCTCCTAATGTTTTAAGATAATAGATTGTCCCTGTTCAGATCACTTCATCATGTATTCTCATCCAGCGCTATTAAAAGTTTAAAGGTATAAATACCTGTGTCATGGCGGTCTCCCCAGTGTGGGCGGAGACCGTAATAACCGACGGGCTCAATTTGCGTGAGCTGGTAACTGGAATCTGATTTCAATTTTTCAGGACCTTTATACACATTCCCCAGTGCATCTGTCTCACCGGAACAGGAAGCGCAGGGGCAGTTATCCCGCAAGGCTTGAAAAGAAATAATGCTTTCGCTATCGTCGGTCCATTTGATCAGGAGAAAATCGTTAACCAGTTCTGAATGGGCAATTTCAAGTTTAGGTATTTGACTCATGATTATTTGTATTCCTTCTAAACAACCAGTAAATTTGCAGTAGTTTATTTATGGGACACAACTGAATAGGGGCGATTAGCTCAGCTGGTTAGAGCGCTATCTTCACATGGTAGAAGTCGGGGGTTCAAATCCCTCATCGCCCACTCATGACGGATTAAATTAGAACATAAAATCCTGTCATTTCCTAAAACTAAATTCGCTGTGAATGACATAGCTTGGTTCCTTTAGTACTGAAAAATTACTATGAATCCACTCACAATACTCACATTTAATACAGGACTCCTAGATGTCAATCTGATTGGTTTGTCCCTTTTTAAACCAGCAGCATTTATTGAGGAACGAGTGAGGGCCATTATCGAAACACTAAAAGGATCTCCTGCCGATATAGTCGCTTTACAGGAAGTATATTTACGTAAACACCATCAATTTTTTATAACGGAATTGGAACAGTTTTTTCCATACAAGGCTTTTTCAAGAATGCCTATCGTAAACTGGGGAAGCGGATTAATGACATTCTCAAAATACCCAATAGTGGAAGGGAGATTTACACCGTTTACTGAAGGAGGGACTCTAGATGAAACAATCTTTGCAAAGCGTGGAATTCTGACTGCTGAAATAATAATTAACAAAAGATTAAAACT
>CAJXJG010000156.1 GCA_913054425.1 uncultured Fidelibacterota bacterium | reverse complement strand
GGTCTAAAGATTTGTATCAATGAGGGTCTTACGTTTTCCACAGGGTTTGACTGTGAAATCACCAGCCAAATTCCAGTTCAGGCTGGATGTGGAAGCTCCTCTGCAATCATGGTAAGTTGGATTCATTTCTTATCACAAATGGCTGATGAGCGAGCGGACTGGGATCAGGAGAAAATCGGGGAGTTAGCTTACAAAGCAGAAGTACAGGAATTCAGCGAACCGGGAGGTATGATGGATCAATACTCATCTGCAATTGGAAACCTGATTTATTTAGAGTCTGAACCTAAGATTTCGATTGAATCTATGAAACCGAATCTGGGAACATTTGTACTGGGAGATTCTTGTGAGCCGAAAGATACGATGGAAATTCTTCAGCGTTGCCGCGACTCACGATCCGCAATTTTTGAGAAAATCAAGTTACAGAATCCTAATTTTAGTTTGCACGAAATTAAATTGGAGGAAATCAGTCAGTATAATTTAAATACAGACGAAGTTACATTATTATCCGGAACAATTCAAAATCGGGATCTTTTACGGCAGGCATTACCGGAGCTTAAAAATGCTGAGCCCGATCATAAAAAGATTGGTATTCTTTTATCTGAACATCATTCGATTTCGAGGGAAGTGCTGAAAGTCAGTACTCCAAAAATCGAAACCATGCTGGATGCTTCCATAAATGCCGGAGCTTTGGGAGGGAAAATCAACGGTTCAGGTGGTGGCGGGTGCATGTTTGCTTATGCTCCTGATAATCCGGGAAAAGTTGTAGAAGCAATTGAAAAAGAAGGAGGGATTGCGTACACAATACATTCTGAAGTGGGAACAAGAATTGATTAATTTAATACAGTATGAAGATAGTTTATTTGAATTTGTTTTAAAGACAAATAATATGAATAAACCAAAAGTAGGAGCAGTAGATAAGAAAAAACTTCAATCTCTTATTGATCAAGCTAATTATTGTAAGGTTGCATTCTACAATGAAATTCCAAGAGGATTCTTGTTGTGCTTGCCAGAGAATATTACATATGATAGTATGAATTATGAATGGATATCAAAGCGATATAAAAATTTTATGTACATTGATCGTATTGCAGTTATAAAAGAATTTCAAAATAAAAAACTGGGCACTGCATTGTATAGTGATTTAATCGACCATTCTAAAAAAGAACAATATGATATTATTTTATGTGAAGTACTTATTTCTCCCCCCAATCATGGATCAATAAGATTTCATAAAAGGTTTAATTTTGTTGAATGTGGTACCCAATTTATTGAGGGTGGAACAAAACAAGTCCAGTTTTTTTATAAAGATATAAAATAAACTTGAAAGGATTTATTATTTTATGAATGACATCACACTACTTGTCATGGCGGCGGGCATGGGTTCCCGCTATGGTGGCTTGAAACAACTGGATGCAGTAGGCCCAAATCGTGAAACTATTATCGATTATTCAGTTTATGATGCTATTGAAGCTGGTTTCAGTAAAGTTGTTTTTATCATCCGCAGGGAATTTGAAGCGGAATTCAAGTCAAAAATCACCAATAAATTTTCAGGAAAAATTCAGGTTGAGCTTGCATTTCAAGACCTCCAAGCACTTCCCGATGGATTCGCCTGCCCGGAAGGTCGGAACAAACCCTGGGGCACAGGACATGCCATTTTATCTGCTGTGGATTTGATTAACGAACCTTTTGTGGTGATTAATGCCGATGATTTTTACGGTCGGGAGTCGTTTCAAAAACTGGCGGAATTTTATTCAAAAAATAACCGATCCTTCAGTATGGTTGTTTACAAACTGGACCAGACACTCTCTTCTTTTGGGGGTGTTACCAGGGGAATCTGCACAGTGGAAAATGACCGCCTGAAAACGGTGGTTGAAACCGGGAACGTCCGGAAAACTGATCAGGGAGTTTCTTCAGATAGTAAAGTTAAGTTAGATGGAAGTGAGCCTGTCTCTGTTAACATATGGGGTTTCACTCCGGCATTGTTTGATTATTTGAAAGATATGTTTGTGGATTTCATGAAAAAACGCGGAATGGAATTGAAAAGCGAATTTCTGATCCCATCAGTGATCAATGATCTCATCCAAAGTGGAAGAGAGGAAGTTTACGTATTGCGAAGCGATGCAAACTGGTTTGGAGTGACCTATAAAGAGGACAAACCTTACGTGATGGGAGAGATTCAAAAACTGGTGGATGGTGATGTGTATCCGCAGAAACTTTTTTAATCTGATAAATTCATGACCCCGGGAAATAAGTTCTCTCTCCGACCTTTTAATGAGAATGATTATGAGGGGTTTGCAGCGTTACAAAACCTTCTGTATCCGGATCATCCAAAATCATTAGAGACTCTTCGTCATGATGACAAAACCCGTGAGAAAAAAATCCCCCACAAAAACTGGGTCTGGGAAAGGAATAAAAAAATCCTTGTCTCTGCCATACATACCCAGTTTACAGAATCTATTCACCCGCAGAAGTTTGTAATAGAAATTTATGTTCATCCCGAATTCCAGGGTCAGGGATTCGGCGCTGCCTGTTACAAACACCTTCTTCATGAATTGAAGCAGTTTGACCCTGTCAAGCTTACATGTATTGTATATGAGACTCACGAGAGGGGAATTCGATTTTTTCAAGAGCGTGGTTTTGTGCAAACAATGAAGGAAAAGGAGTCCAGCCTGGATCTGACAGGCTATGATCCTGAACAATATCAGGATGAAATTGATCGGGTTTTAGCACAAAATTTACGTATCATGACCCTTACCGAATTCAGACAGGAAAATGCTGATGCTGATTATAAGGTGTGGGAATTGGAGCGGGAGGTTTGTCCAGATATGCCCTGGACAGATCCAATTTCAATCCCGGAATTTGATATTTATAAAAAACATGCACTTGCACATCCAAAATTTAATCCGGATTCCTGGTTTCTTGTATTGGATGGAAATCACATCACCGGATTGAACAACCTCTGGAAAAGTGAAATTGAAAAAGGTATTAATACAGGGCTTACCGGTGTCCGGCGGAAATATCGGCGAAAAGGTATTGCCACTGCATTAAAACATACCGGTCTTATCTGGGCCAAGAACCAGGGTTATGAATGGATCCGCACCGATAATGTTGACACGAATACGGGTATGCTCAGTATCAATATCCGGGTAGGATTTAAATTTATGCCCGCCTGTCTGGTCTTTGAGAAATTCATCAAGGAAGAGTAATGAGATTGCCTTTCCTTGAACTTTCCGGAACCTGCCTTAAGCAAGGCCAGGTACACGGTGAATCCTTAAAAGATCTCATTGAAAAAAACATCGCAGTATATTCCAGGCGGTTTCAAAAGGAAGCAAAATTATCCAAAGTTGAAGTGCTTGAAAGAACCGACTCCTGCCTTCGCACGCTTAAAAAACAAAGTATTAATTATTATGAGGGAATTTTGGGAATCGCTGAAGGATCAAATCAGGAACTCATGAATATTGCCATGCTGAACTTCCGTTATGAACTTCTCTATCATGCCATCGGGAAACTCCAGATGGATGCTGTTGATGGATGCACGTCCTATGCAGTGTTACCTGAAGTTGCTTCCAATGGTCATACAATTATGGGGCAAAACTGGGATTGGATTCCGGATGTGGAATGTGCGATTGTTGAGACTACTGCACAGGTTGGTCCGCATCAAATGGCTTTTACAGAAGCCGGAATTTTTGGAGGTAAGATTGGTATGAATTCGGAAGGATTAGCTCTCACTGTAAATGGCATGAATACAACCGTGGATGATTGGTCCCGATTTGAAAAACCTTTTCATTTACGCTGTTTTGAAGTACTGAGTTTCGCCACATTGGAGAATGCCATGGAGGTACTGACCGGCACACCCCGTTCTTGCACTGCAAATTTTATGATTGGTCAAGCAGAAAACACTGTAATTGATATTGAGTTAGCTCCGGATACATACGTTAAAATAAGTCCGCAGGGAGGTGTTCTTGGTCATGCCAACCATTTTACTGATCCGGATCCAGCGGAAATTATTGAACCGCCCAATCCACGCAGATACTTATCAAAATTTCGTCATGAACGCATGGAAACGCTCTTGAATGAACGAAAACCATTGGATGTAGCAGGAATTCAAAAAATACTGAAAGATCATCATCATTCCCAATCTATTTGCCGTCATCCCGATCCGTCCCTGCCGTCAGAACAGCACACGGTCACGAAAACCGGAGTGATTATGGATTTGGATGAAAGGAAACTCTGGTTTACGAACGGTAACCCTTGCCAAAATGAGTTTACTGAGTATTCCTTATTGAATTAAAAATTCAGGAAATATACTGCGATAATAATTGATGGAAATAATGAACTCCCTGTTCATGCCTAGGAGCATACCTCCCCCTTGAATACAACAGAGATTTTATTCCTTTCTGAACACTGTTTACAATAGTTTTGTCTTCAAATTCAACCTGTTTCAGCTCCTGGATTTCTGTTACAGGATTCTTACCCTGAATCGGGAAAATAAGGAATTTTATCCTGGTTTTTTCCGGAGAAATTGGTTCCACAATATTGACAGATAAACCCCAGGAATAAAAATTGAACATCAGGTTTGGGAAAATCCAATAATAGTGAGCATAATTATTATCATGGTTATTTTTGGATTCTCCATACTGAATCACTCCGTTTTCTAATAATTCGGTGATATAGGAAGTACAATCTATTTCTTTTGCTAATCCTTTGTGTACGTAGGGAATATGCATTCCTTCCAG
>CAJXJG010000155.1 GCA_913054425.1 uncultured Fidelibacterota bacterium | reverse complement strand
ATAAGTGTTTTATTCATCGGTCTCCCAAAACTTTAAGGATAAATCATTTCCGTTGAAATATCCATAGGAAAAATACTGAATCCAGTCACCAAGAATCAAAAGCTTTCCATCTCCCATCAATTTTTCGGTTGCTTGATGATAATGCCCGGTAATCACGTAATCAACTCCATCAGTTATATATGGTTTAGAAAATGCTTCCAACTCACTGAGAACCCGCTCGTTGTGTTCATCGGAATGTTCATAATGTTGACCTTTTTTTGATATCAAACGTGCAAAGCTATACCCAATGGTTGGGTGCAGCCACCGAAACAGCCAGATAAAAATCGGATTTCTGATGACCGTTTTTAATAGCCGGTATCCCCAATCCCAGGATAGAATACCGTCACCATGAGTCAGGTAGAGTTTTTTTCCGTTGATTTCAATAATTGTGTTATCAAAGTACGTTTTATCGAACAACCTGTCCGAAATAAAATCCTGAATCCAGTAATCGTGGTTCCCAACCATAAAATGCAGTTCAATACCTTTGCTCTTTAAACAAAACAGTTCATGATACAATTGGAAATACATCTTGGGAATCACGTGGGGATATTCAAAATAGAAATCAAAAAGGTCTCCTAAAATAAAAAGAGTACCCCCAGTATCGGAAACATGGCGGAGGAACCGAAATAACCGCTGTTGTTTTTGATGTTCTTCTTCTGACGGTTGTATTGCCAAATGGACATCAGAAATGAAATAGACAGGTAGATTCATAATGAATAAAACTTACTGCCACCCAAGGATTCAGACAAATTAAAATGTTATTCGTAACTTTGTCTTGAAAATACGGTTGGTTTATCTTAACCTATTGTAAATTTAGTATATAAAATGTAACGTGAACAGAATAATGAACCATAGATTCATTTTATTAACTTTTCTTTTCATTCAGGTTGTTTTTGGGCAGTCTTTTGGAAAAAATAAGGTCCAGTATAGAGATTTTGACTGGAAATTTATTAAATCCCCCCATTTTGATGTTTATTATTATGGAAATGAGTTTGAACTGGCAGAATTTACCGCAAATGCAGCGGAAGAAGCATATGAACAAATTTCGATCCATCTTCGATGGACATTAAAAAAACCGGTTTCAATTATTGTATATAATTCTCACAATGACTTTCAACAAACAAATGTAGTGGACACATACATGTCAGAAGGAATTGGTGGGGTCACGGAGTTATTTAAGAACCGCGTAGTTTTACCATTTGATGGATCTTATAAGCAATTTAGGCATGTTATTCATCATGAACTGGTTCACGCTGTAATCAACGATATGATTTATGGAGGGAACATTCAGGGAATAATTTCAGGGAGGATTAGGCTAAGAATACCTCTCTGGGTTAATGAAGGGCTTGCAGAATATCTTTCTTCAAACTGGGATACAAAAGCGGATATGATTATTCGAGATATGGCAATTCATGACCAAATACCTCAGGTGAAAAGGTTGGAATCTTACATGGCGTATAAGGGTGGTCAATCAGTCTGGCGTTTTATTTCTGAGAAATATGGCCGTGAAAAAGTTGGTGAGATATTTACCAAAATGAAAAAGTATCAAAATGCTGAAAAAGGGTATGAAAAAGCTTTGGGTTTTGATTTTGAAGAACTTAGTAAACAGTGGAAAAAATATTTGAAAAAAGAGTACTGGCCGGATGTAGCTGGACGGAATGAACTTGAAGACATTTCGAAACAATTGACTGACCATAAAGAAAAAGGTAATTTTTACAATATTTCTCCGGCACTTTCTCCAGATGGGAGCAAAATCGCGATCTTGTCAGACCGGGAAGGATATGCGGATATTTATTTGATTGATGCCTTAAATGGAAAAGAAATCAGGCGGTTGGTTAAGGGAAACCGTTCTATCGATTTTGAAGAATTGAAATGGCTTCAGCCAGGGATATCCTGGGCGCCCGACAGTAAGAAAATTGTGATTGCATCAAAAGCAGGAAAAGGAGATGTCTTTCATTTGATTGATGTAGCAAGCGGCAAATCAGAAAAAATATTTCTTGAATTAGACGGGCTTTTTACTGCTTCGTGGAGCCCGGATGGAAAGCGGCTGGCTTTTATTGGGAATAAGGGCAGAGCAAGCGATGTTTATCTCTATGAATTTTCAACAAGAAAACTAGTGAATTTAACTGATGATATTTTTTCCGATTCAGAACCGGTCTGGAGCCCCAATGGAAAGAAAATCGCCTTCATTTCTGACCGTGGTGACTTCCTTCGGGTTGATGCGGATAACAAGACGAGTGAGATGCGTGAGGTGGATATGTTTACACACGATTTCTCGCAAGATGATATCTATGTGATAGATGTACAGACAAAAGAGATCATTCGAGTCACCGATACAGATTACAATGAAAACTATCCCGTCTGGATGCATAAAAGAAACGCCCTTTTTTATACAGCAGATTATAACGGTGTATGGAATATTATTTATCGTGATCTGGATTCAGGTACACAGATACCGGTCAGCAATGTATTAACTGGAATTCAGCAATTGAGTTTATCGAGTGATGACCGCCTCTTGGTGTTTACTGGTTATAGTAAAGGGGGGTGGGATATCTATAGCTTGACGAATCCGGGGAAATTATCTAAAAAGGAAATTCCATTGACGAATTATATTCAAAATCAAGATCAAGACGAATCTTTAGCTGATCTCAGATGGAATAAAAACAAGCTGGGAAGAAGCGAAAGTGATGGTGATTATTCTCAATATATTTTTGCGCGGCAATATGACCAATATAATGATACGATTCTAAAAAAGGAAGGCGATAAAAAGAGTGCCTTTCGTGATAGTCTTCGTCAGGAGGACACATATCTTTCTCAACCATATAAAACGCATTTTACCCTGGATATGATCGGGGGAAATATGATGATAAGCAATGTGTTTGGAGCTCAGGGGATGACATATTTTTCCTGGAGCGATCTTATGGGGGATCATAAAATATTTTTTGGGACTGAAATGGTTTTGACCCTTGAAAATAGCGACTATTATTTATCGTATGCCTATTTGAAAAATCGGACTGACCTTTACTTTAATTTTTTTCAGACTGCTAATTTTTTCTCGTTAGGCTATCAAAGATTTGGAAGGCTACGGCACGTTGGAATTGGGAGTTTTCTGTCCCGTCCATTCAACCGTTTTACCCGGATTGACGTAGGATTGTCATATCATAGTTTCATGTATGAAATTTTTGAAGATGAATTTTTAACTGGAGAGTATACTCTTGATTCTGAAGAAAAATTATCAACCGTTTTACCCATGGTAAGCTGGGTCTATGATAATTCTATTTTTGGATACACAGGACCATTAGATGGATTCCGTCAAAATATTTCTGTAACTGCTGCTCCAGGGATTGGAACAGGAAAAATTAAATTTCAGACAGTGATTTGGGATACACGTAAATATATTAGGCTCTGGAAATATTATGCTCTTGCAGGGCGATTGATGATTGGGAGAAGTATGGGGCGTGATCCACAGAAATTTTTTCTTGGAGGAGCCCATAACTGGTATTTTGGAAGAGGTGAAACCGATGGAAAAGAGGATTCAGGTCAGTTTAGAGAAGTGATATTGGATGATGAAAATAATAACCTATTGAAGGATATCTATTTTACTGAATATGCCATGCCGGTTCGGGGAGCACGTTATGCCGAGCGAATGGGAACAAATGTTGCTCTGGCTAATTTTGAATTTCGATTCCCTTTTATTTTTGCATTTGGACCCCCTTCCCATGTAGCTGCAACGTATTTGTTTGGCCATGCCTTTTTAGACATCGGCGCCGCCTGGGATGATTTTGATGAGTTCACTGACCAACAAAAACTCCAGGATAAATACGGATATATGACTAGTGTAAGATCTCCAAAAGTAGCAGGATTTGGAATAGGATTCAAACTTTTCACCCCGCTTGGGTTGCTTCGGATTGATACTGCCTGGGATATAAAACCAGGAGGAACTTATTCGAGACCGCAGTACCTTTTCTCTTTTGGTCCTGATTGGTAGTTGATGAAATTCCTGCCTTTTGAACTATAATAGTTTGATAGTCTAATCGATTTGAAATCAGCAGTAAAAACAGCATTTTTATGTTCAGAATGTGGGGGTGATTTTCCAAAATGGCATGGACAATGTCCGGCCTGCAAAGAATGGGGAACACTTAGTGAATTCAAGGTAACTAAAAAGACTAATAAATTTTTCGATGGTGAAAGTAGAAAACCAACATCTTTGAATGAAATCCTGTACGACCGTCCGGAAATTAGGATCCCCACAAAAATTACTGAAGTTGACCGAGTTCTTGGTGGAGGCATGCTGAAGGGGTCTGTAATTCTTTTAGGAGGAAGTCCTGGGATAGGTAAATCTACCCTGGCTCTACAAATCGTTTCAGGATGTGATATAACCTCTTTGTACGTATCAGCAGAAGAAAGTGAAAGTCAGATTGGGATGCGGGCAAAGCGCCTAAAGGTTAGTTCCGATAAACTACAGATTTCTGCCGAAAATCAAATTGAAAAAATCAGGGATTATGTCTCCTTCCTAAAGCCGGAATTGATAATCATTGATTCGATTCAGACAATGTTCACCCCGGGAATTGATTCTCTGCCGGGGTCTCCAAACCAAATCCGGGAATGTGGACAGCAACTTCTTCAGTTATCGAAACAAAGGGAACTCACGGTCATTATTATTGGTCATGTCACAAAAGATGGCATCATAGCTGGTCCCAAAATGCTTGAACA
>CAJXJG010000154.1 GCA_913054425.1 uncultured Fidelibacterota bacterium | reverse complement strand
TGAAACAGAACGGCAAATTTAAAGATGTAAAAGCAATTGGCTGGTACATGGATATTTATAACCGGGCACAGATCAGCATTAATTTCAATAATTATAAATCTTCTACTATTCATGATGTTTTTGATGAGGCATGTACATTAGCAACGAAAAGGGGAGTTCGGGTAACTGGAAGTGAACTTGTGGGACTGATCCCACTGGAAGCATTGTTAATGGCAGGAAGACATTATTTGAAAAAGCAAAACCGTACCACTGGCATATCCGAAAAAATGGTAGTTGAAACTGCAATCCAGTCTCTTGGATTGAATGATGTAGCTCCGTTCAACCCAAATGAGAAGATTATTGACTTTGCTGTTCGAAATAACACTGAGAAACACATTGATTTAGCAACTGAAGAATTTCTTGAAGAGGTAGGATCGAACAGCCCAGCACCGGGAGGAGGAAGCGTATCCGCCTTAGCTGGGAGCCTGGGAGCAGGTCTCACGTCCATGGTGGCGGCACTAACCCATGAGAAAAAAGATTTTTTTGATAAGAAGCATTTAATGGAGGGAATTGGTGATGAGGCCCAAAAAATTAAGGACAGGTTATTGTTTTTAGTGGAAGAGGATACAAACGCTTTTAATAAAGTTATGGACGCAAGCCGCTTGCCCCAATCATCTCCCGAAGAAAAAACGATAAAAGCGAATGTTGTTCAGGAAGCAAACCTTTATGCAATTAGAGTTCCCTGGGAAGTTGCTAAGCTTTCCTACAGGGTGATGGAACTTGCATTGCAGTTGGTGAATGAAGGGAATCCAAATTCTGTAAGCGATGTAGGTGTTGCCGGTGAGGTTGGGATGGCTGCAATTCGTGGGGCCTGCCTGAATATTCTAATCAATCTGCCCGGGGTGAAAAGTGACGACAGTTTTGTAAAAGATATGAATACAAAAATGGATGCTCTTATTCCAAAAGCTGAAAAACTTCAGAAGCAAATTCTTAGGGAAACTGTCAAAACAATTAATTCTTGAATTAAGCAACTTATGTATTTTCCTTTAATTTTTACTTGGTATTAAGCACCTTCCGGAATTAGAAAAGGAAGTTATTTTGAGAAAAATTCTAACATTATCAAAAGACCTGCGTAATAAAATTTCTGCTGGTGAAGTAGTTGAAAGACCGGCTTCGGTCGTAAAGGAACTTATGGAAAATAGCCTGGATGCCGGCGCCTTAGAGATTACCGTGGTGGTGGAAAAAGGAGGGCACCAGCTCATTCAGGTAAGTGATAATGGTGCTGGAATCAATTCGGTTGAAATACCCAAGGCAATAGAACGATACAGCACAAGTAAAATTAATAAATTGGATGACTTGTTTACTATAGATACGTTTGGATTCCGTGGGGAAGCGCTTGCCAGTGTTGCATCTGTTTCAGAAATGGATATTGCTTCCTGCCAGGAGGGGAAAGAGGGCGCGGAGGTGAAAGTCCAGAATGGTGAATGTTCAGATATCCGGCCTGCACCAAGGGTGAGAGGTACCCAAATCACAGTACATAACTTATTCTATAATACCCCTGCCCGGAGAAAGTTTATGAAGTCACCTCGTATAGAACTTCGGCAAATTATCCAAGTGATTAAATGGATGGCTTTGTCACACCCGGAGGTGAATATTATTTTATTTGCTGATGGAAAAGAAGTGGTGAATGTACAGCCCGAGTCTCTTGAAGAACGGATCGCGTCATTATTTGATCCCACCTATCAGGAGAATCTTTTATCTGTCCAATTAAAAAAAGGGGATTATTCATTTTCAGGTTTTATAGGGAATCTGAATCTTGTTCGGTCACGTCCTGAAGACCAATTTATTTTTTTAAATAGACGCTTCATTAAGAACAGACTTTTGAATTCTGCAGTATACTCCGGATATCAATCCTTAACAAAACGTGGGGAGTTTCCATTCTTCGCACTGAATCTGGTTATTCCCCCCGATCAAATAGATGTAAATGTTCATCCTATGAAAATCGAAGTCCGATTTAAAGATGAATGGAGGGTTTACCATGTATTAAAATCTGGCATAACCGATTCTCTATCTGACGTGTTGGAGACTATCCCGTTTTTTAAGAAAATGGTTGGAGATTCCAATGTAAGGAACGCCAACATTTCAACATCCACAGTCGGCAATTCCAACCAGGAATTTTTTTCATTTACTCGTCGTATTCCAGAACCGGTTCAATCTTCTGCTCAACTTGATCGAGCAAAGAGTTATGCTTCCGAACTCGCGACACGGCAGGAACCTTCCAACCGAATTGATGTGGAAAATATTTGGCAGGTACACAAGAAATATGTTGTGTCTGAGATTAGCAGCGGTCTTGTGATTATTGATCAACATGTTGCCCATGAAAGAATCCTTTTTGAAGAAGCAATGAATACTTTTAATACGGGAAAAATGGCTTCACAGGCACTTCTTTTTCCTGAAATTCTGAATTTTTCTCCCGATGAATATTCTGTTCTTTTGGAAGTATTACCTTATCTTGAAAAGGTAGGATTTCGTATGAAGGAAACAGGGAAATATGAAGTCGAATTGGAAGCGATACCCTCTGAAATGAGCTGGGGTAACGAACGGCGTGTGATCAAGGACATCATTGACAATTATTTAAGTCACCAGAACGAATATAGTTCAATGCAAGAAAATCTTGCAGCATCCTTTTCCTGTCATGCTGCTATTAAAGCTGGAGATACACTCTTAAAAGAAGAGATGCAGGAATTGGTGAATCGTTTATTCGGGACAAAACATCCTTACTATTGTCCCCATGGACGTCCGATTATCCTACAACTTTCACTGGATGAATTGGATAGACGGTTTGAAAGAGAATAGGAAATGCTGCATTCAATTGATCTGAATCATCTATCAATAATTTAAATCCACGAACGCCTGTTCTTATTATTATTGGCCCCACCTCCTGTGGGAAATCTGACCTTTCTGTTGAAATCGCCGGAAGGATAGACGGAGAAGTGATTGGTCTGGATTCGCGCCAGATATATAGAGGTATGGAAATTGGTACTGCCCAGCCTACAAAAAAGGAACAGGGTGCAATTCCCCATCATCTTGTTGGTATTCGATCTCCTGAAGAACTGGTTACCTCAGGTGAATATGCAAAGCTGATTACAGCTACAGTGAGGGATATTCGGAAACGTGGAAAAGAGCCAATAATCTGCGGGGGATCAGGTTTGTATTATCGAGCGCTTACTAAGGGGATTTTTAAGGGCAGCGTTCGAAACCTTGAAGTACGTGAACAACTCGAAAAGGAGTATGATCAAGCAGGAGGAAGCGTTCTATTAGAAAAGCTGCAGAGTGTAGATCCTGACTATGCGAAAATTGTTCATCCAAACAATCGCAGGAGATTGGTGCGGGCACTTGAAATCTATAAAGCCACGGGTAAGGCACCATCTCTCCACTTTGAAGAGCAGAAACAGTCTGGTGAAAAAGGTTTTAAGAATTTTACAGTTTTTCTGACTTGTTTTATTGATGAATTGGAAAAACGCATTCAACAGCGAACAAAAAAAATGTTAAGCAATGGATGGATAGAGGAAGTAAGGAACCTTCAACTGAAATTCCAAAATAAACGGTTACATCCATTAGACTCAATTGGTTACCGGCAGATAATTGCTTATTTGAATAATAATTTATCTTATGAAAAAATGGTAGAAGATATTAATCTGCGTACACGGCAATATGCAAAACGGCAATTACAGTGGTTCAATAAGGAATCAACTAACATGAAAATTGAATTATTGAGGGCTTTTAAAATATCCGAAATAGCGGACCAAGTTATTTGTAATTGGCAGAGTTAAAACTTCAACCGTTTTTATTATATAGCCTTATTATTTTTCTTTTTAACTATTCCCCCTTATTATTGTATGTTTCGGGGAAAATTATCCCTTTAAACCATTCCAGTGAGAAGGAAAGGGAGTAATTGAGAACCTCCGAGTATTCGGTTTCCAAAGGCTGGAATGAATTCTATGGAGGTTTTTTTATTGGGGAAAATTGAAATGATAAAAAATCATATTATTAATTGAAGAAGCTGTGGACAAAAAGAAACAAGTTTTAGACGAAATATCGATAAAACGAATTATAACACGTTTGTCTCATGAGATTGTTGAAAGGAATCATGAATCCACCGAAATTGTATTAGTTGGTATTCAATCCCGCGGAGAGCCATTAGCAAAAAGACTCCAATCTTTAATTCACAAACATTCAAATATACAAGTATCCCTGGGGTTAGTGGATATTTCCTTTTATCGGGATGATTTCAGAGAGCGATTGATAGTTCCGCAGGTTAAGGGAACCGATCTTACAATGTCAATTGATGATAAAATAGTTATTTTAATTGACGATGTGCTTTATACAGGGAGGACAGTACGAGCTGCAATTGATGTTTTATTATCATTTGGAAGACCAAAGAAAATTCAGTTAGGGGTTTTAGTAGATAGAGGACACCGGGAGATGCCGATACGTGCGGATTTTGTTGGAAAAAATATCCCCACCCATGAAGGTGAACATGTTGAAGTTCATTTAAAAGAAATAGATGGAAAAGATTCCGCAGATTTAACTTCATACGGGGATACATCTTGATCCTTAAACAAAAACATTTATTAGGCTTAGAAGGGTATCCTGCTGAGGATATTCAAACTATTATTGATACAGCTTTTGGATTTCGGAAAGTGCTGGAACGTCCAATCAAAAAAGTTCCATCTTTGCAAGGAAAAACAGTAGCAAATCTTTTTTTTGAAATGTCTACACGTACCAG
>CAJXJG010000153.1 GCA_913054425.1 uncultured Fidelibacterota bacterium | reverse complement strand
TGATGATTCATGGTTTGCTCAGGGGCCAAAGGATGTGCAGATGTTTCACGATTTCCGGCATGACGTCCCAGCCATTATAAATGAGGAAAACAGCCGTGCTGGAAGGGTTAAGCTAGGTACTGATATGGCTGTCCCGGATAAATATTATATGCCAATGATGCAGTTTTACCGGGAAACCCTGAAAGCTAACGACCTGGATTATGTCATGTTTGGGCATTTGGGGGATAATCATTTACATATAAATCTTCTACCAGAAGAGTCCCAAAGGGATATGGCACAAAAGGTCTACGATCAAATGGTAGACCAGATTTTAGAATGGGGAGGAACGGTTTCCGCAGAACATGGTATAGGAAAACTGAAAAATAAATATTTTGCCAAAATGGTTGGATCAAGTGGTTTAAAAGATTTAAATAAAATCAAATATTGCCTTGATCCAAAAAACAGGTTGGGTGCTGGGAATGTGTTGTGAAGCCCTTTTTAGAATCCTCGCTATTGACAGTATAAGGAGGGAAGGAGTAAAATTACCCGGATTACCCTGGATAGGGCCTAATTAAAGCAAATCAAGTTATTCCAGCTTTGAGAGGTTTGGAAACATGCTCGATGCGTTTAAAAGCCTGGTATTGAATTATTCTTATGAGCCACTCCAATTTTGCACTGCCCGTCACGCCATAACCATGGTTTTTGGCGGCAGGGCCGAGGAATTGGATAGCGCAGGATATTTAGTCCGCACTCCCTCGACCAGCTTCGAGCTTCCTACTGTGATACGTGTTTTGAAAATGGTTCGACGAAACCGGAAAAAGGGTTTGGCATTTAGCAAGAAAAATATTCTAAGAAGAGATAATTACACTTGCCAATATTGCGGGCTTTCCAACCATCCCCTTACAGTGGATCATGTGAACCCCAAGTCCCGTGGAGGAAAAACCAACTGGACGAATATAGTTGTTGCCTGCAAAACCTGTAATCTTAAAAAAGGTGACCGAACCCCTTTGGAAGTGAATATGAAATTGGTTCGCCTTCCCAGAAAGCCAGATTTTCAATTTATTCCTTTTATCGTTCCATCCGGACCGGATGCCCATGTTGAAATCTGGCAAAAGTACCTGCCAAACAATATCCTGGCCAAATCTGTAGCCTTTTAACCCACATACTATACGGGTATACTATTACTGGTCTTCTACCAGTTGATAGACTGAAACTTTTCCTGTAGGCAATAAAACAGATGGAAGCTAAATCTCTTATTCAGATTATTTCTGAGGGTGAGTTTTTACAGATAGTTCAGGCACCTTCTGACCTTTTTTTCAAGATCAGCGCTTTATTTTGTGAAAAGTTAAAAGACGGCAATGAAATATCTCGAAAATTTTATTCCAGCCTGATTCAGGAAACAGAATATCTTGAAAGCGTTCTGGATGAACACGGAGCCCGAGAAAACAAAACATGGTCCTTTTTCTCGGAATATGTAGCGTGTATGCGTAATCTTTCTATCGCTGCATTTTATATTAAACATATCCTGGATCGATACCCTTACTATAGCCTTGGAGAATCTGAAGAAAAAGCCCAGATTTTCCATGAAAGCGCGTACAAGGCTCTGGATTTCCTAAACGCTTCTATTCAGGGTTTAAGGACTGAGGTCGTCAAAACAGGACAATTAAACGGCTTGGAAATTTCCGATGGGCCGTTTTCGATGAACGAGTTTTCCGAGATTGAATCGAATAAGCGCCTTCCAAGAACTATTTTAGAAGATGAAATTAAAGAGGAACAGGAAAGGGTAATAGAACTTTGCCAAAAATACCGGAAAGTCGCGAAAATGGTCAAGGATATGGGGTTCGAAAGAAATGAAGATCCAGAGGCGTTCCGCCATGTTATTCCATCAAGACTAGATGAAAAGCTGGTAAGAATGTTTAAAGAACTGGTCCATAGCGTTCAGTCAGAATACGACACGTATGTTAAGAATACTCGGTTGGAACAAGAGCAAGCGGATTTAAAAAATATGAGAGGATATATTTCCATGCCCCTCCACCTTCTTGAGGTGGTCCTCTGGCTAGCTCATTTTTATGAGCGTCATGAAGATGATATTCGTCATGGAGAGTGTAAAAAACAAATCTCTAGAGTGGTAAATAAAGAAGTTCTGCTGAAGCAAATATTTAATTTTGGTTTTCATTTCAGTAAATATTACCTTCAAGAAGGCGACAAGTTGGTCAAAAAGATATTGATGGGATTTGTAGAAATCGTGAGGGCTGAAGTTCCTATCCCACAACCGTTAGGATTTCATGCCAGGCCGTCAACATTTATTTCCTTAATTGCTCGCTACCATGAGGGGGAATTGCACATGATTATTGATGAGGAAAAATTTAACGCGAAGTCAGTCATGAGCCTTTTACAGGCAGGAGGCATTCTTGCTGACAAGGGTTATCAAAAAGTTATCATGGAGGGCTCTCGGCAAGCTATTTCTGACGTCAAAATTCTGGCCCAAAATAATTATTGCGAAGAAGGAGAATTTCCCCGTCAGCTGAGCTATCTGCGCCCAGATCAAGGTAATGACTGAATTGGATTTACTATGAATGTTGAAAATGAAATTTATAATATTGTTGATGAAAATGACCAGATAATAGGGCAGGCCAGCCGGAAACATATTCATAAAAATAAATTGTTGCATCGATCCGTTCATACCCTTGTTTTTAATTCCAAAAAAGAATTGTTTTTACAAAAACGAGCTCTCTGTAAGGACGAAAATCCTGGGCTGTGGGACACTTCATCAGCTGGGCATGTTGATGCTGGGGAATCCTACGATGCATGTGCTCATCGCGAACTTGGGGAAGAACTGAATTTAAAAGCTGCTTTAAAAACTTCTATGAAAATCCCAGCTTGTCAAGAGACCTATGGGGAACATGTTCAGGTATACATCTGCGTAACGGATGATGTGATTAAAATTAACCTGGAAGAAATCAGCGAAGGAGCTTTTTTTAGTCTTGCCAAGATCCAGAAAAAGATAACCATAAACCCCGCCCATTTTACTTCTTCCTTTAAATTAATTTTTAATCAAATTAGCGATGCTGAAAATATCATATTGAATAAAATAGAACTTAAGGAAAATTTTAAATGACCTCTTTTGATATTTTCGTTTCGGTTGTTCTTGGATTTAGTCTAATTTTCTCCTTAATGAAAGGTTTTGTAAGGGAGATATTTTCTCTTTTGTCCTATGTGGGTGGATATTTAATGGCTGTAAAATACCAAAGCACGTTTGCTCAGGTTTTGATGGAAAGTATCCCCAGCAAGCCCATAGCAAAATTGATTGCTTTTGTGGCAATTTATATAATTACTGCAATTATCATTTCTCTAATGGGTAAGGTTGCCAAGGCCATGCTTTGGTCCGGAACAGACCTGTCGATGTTTGACAGAATAATGGGTGGCATCGTGGGATTGGCAAGAGGTGTGGCCATTCTGGTTGCTGTAATGTTCCCTCTGCAATTTTTTCCTGAAGTGGCGAAAAAGTTCACACAGGATTCATATGCAGCCCCACATTTAGCGAAAGTTTTAAATTTTGTAAATAACCCGGGCACCCTGAATATAAGAAAAAAGATTTTAGATTTTGATATGGATGGGGCAAAAGAAAAATTTGATAATTTAAAGGATTTGAAAAATTTATCAGACAAATTTAATGATTTGAAGAAAAACCTGTCTAATAACGACAAACCCCAGGACCAGTATTCCGCAGAAGACCTGAGAAAATTAAATGACATTCTAAAATCCGTTGATAAAGATTAATTCGCTTCGGATAAGTTTGAATAAAATCAACAAGTATCGATGGCTACAAAAATAAATTTTAATGGGGAAATCCATGACCAGTTGAGCATTTCCGTTTTGGATCATGGTTTTTTATTTGGGGATAGTGTTTATGAAGTGGTATGCACCTTCAATAATCAACCGTGTTTTTTAGACAAACACCTCGATCGCCTTTTTGCTTCGGCCAAAGCAATTTCATTGAATATTCCGCATGATAATGAGTGGTTTCTGGAACAATTGAAAGTTACATTAGGTGCGGCGGATAATGATGAGTCTTATATAAGGATAATTGTTACCCGGGGAGTCGGCGAAATAAATATTGACCCCTCAACTTGTCACAGTCCCAATATAATTATAATTGTGATGGAAATAAAGGAATATCCAGAGCCCTGTTATGAAAAAGGAATTCATGTTGCCTTGGTTTCCATTAAAAGGAACGCACGTGACGCTTTGAATCCTAATGTTAAAACAGGAAATTATTTAAATAATGTTTTAGCAAAAATGGAAGCGAATAAACTTGGTGCTCAAGATGCCATCATGGTTAATCCATGGGGATATTTGACAGAAGGAACTACAAGCAACCTGTTCTTTGTTCGGGAGGGCCATATCCTTACCCCTTCCCTGGATTGTGGGCTTCTCTCAGGAATTACCCGGGAAATGGTGATTCAACTGTCCAAAGAAAATGGGTTCCATATTGAAGAAGGGCAATGGCCGGGCGAAGAACTTTATGAAGCTGATGAGATATTCCTGACAGGGACCATTAAAAGAGTAATGCCGGTATCACATCTGGATGGTCGACCGGTAGGATCGGGTAAACCCGGGCCAGTTACTCTAAAACTTATGCGGCTTTATGGGGACCTAATAAAAAAGCAATTATAAACCGGTGACTTGTGTCTCTACTCGTAGGCCTGACAGGCGGGATCGGCTCTGGAAAAAGTTTGGCAGCATTTTTTTTCAAGGAGTTGGGTGCCCACATCATAGATGCTGATCAATTAAGCAGGGAT
>CAJXJG010000152.1 GCA_913054425.1 uncultured Fidelibacterota bacterium | reverse complement strand
ACTATATAAAATGTCATATAATATATATTATGTATAATAAGATTAATATTTTAGTTTTAACAAAGTTTCCTCTTATAGCCCTCTCTCTGTTTACTTCTTTTATTGTAATTGGAATCATTAAATATCCTGGTAGCACCTATTTAGACAATTCTACTATCGGTTATTATTTCTTTAAAAATTTCTTAAGTGATTTAGGTAGAACTGTTACCTTTAATGGGGTTACGAATTTTTACTCAAGCTTTTTTTTTAATAATGCCTTATGCATCGCTGGATTACTATTTTCTGTCTTTTATTACTTTTTACCAAAGTTTTTCCAACAGGAAAACTTTTTTAAAATTTCCATTATTGGTTCAACTTTTGGAATATTATCCTGTCTTTGTTTTATAGGTACTGGATTAACCCCGGCTGACCTTAACCTGGATGCCCACATATTTTTTTCGAATTATTTATTTTATCTCTCATTCCCTGCAACATTGATATATAGCTATGTAATAATCAGATCACATAAAATAAATACATTATATGGAATTGGATACTTTGCGTTTGCCATATCCTTGGTATCCTATATATTTATTTTAGAATTTGGACCAGCTCCGAAAGAATCTCATTTTGGCCTGGTGTTCCAGGCAACCTCACAAAAGATTATCACAATTTGTTTTGTATTAGCTACCTGGATGCTTTCTAAAGGAATTAAGAAGTCAATGAATAACCTAACTGAATAAATAATCACCCATTATCGTATAACAAAATTAATAAGCCTGTTTTTTATATAGATCGTCTTAATTATGGTGTGATTTTCAATATGTTTATTCACATTTTTGATTTTACGAGATTCTTCTGAAACAGTTTCTTCCTTTGAATCTTTTGCAATGATGATTGATCCTCTCAGCTTTCCATTCACCTGAACCGCAATTTCAACTTCCTCTTCACTGGCTAATTTTTCATCATACCGCAGCCATTCTTTATAGGTCATTGTAACCTGATTTCCCCAAAGTTGATTTATTTCTTCGGCAAAATGTGGAGCAAATGGAGATAATAATATTAAATAGTTCTGCAAAACTTCTTCAGGAACCTCATTCAAATCGGATAAATGATTTTGAAAAATCATCATTTGTGATACTGCTGTATTCAATCGAAGTTTTTCAATGTCTTCCGAGACTTTTTTAATTGTTTGGTGCAATAATCTCAAGGTTTCCTTTTCAGGATGGGTTTCAGCAATTTTTTCACTTGATGTAAAAAGTATCCATAATCTTCTTAAAAACCTGTCAATCCCAACAATTCCCTTTGTGTCCCAGGCTGCAGCCTGGTCAAATGGGCCTATAAACATCTCATAGAGACGAAATACATCCGCACCGTACCTCTCCACTACCTCATCCGGATTTATCACGTTATCCCTGGATTTAGACATTTTTTCACCACCCTCCCCCAAAACCATACCATGTGAGGTTCTCTTCAGATATGGTTCCGAATTTGGTACTAACCCACAATCATATAAAAATTTGTTCCAGAATCTGGAATAGAGCAAGTGGAGCGTTGTATGTTCCATTCCTCCGTTATACCAATCCACCGGCATCCAGTATCCTAACTTTTTTCCATCAGCAAAAACTGAATCATTATGAGGATCGATATATCGTAGAAAATACCAGGATGAACCAGCCCAGTTTGGCATTGTATCAGTTTCTCTCCTGGCATCCCTCCCGCATTCCGGGCAGGAAGTATTGACCCAATCCAGAATAGCCGCCAAAGGAGATTCCCCTGTTTCAGTGGGTTCATATTTTTCAACGGTAGGAAGTAAAACAGGTAAATCCTGTTCAGGAACCGGTACCCACCCACACTCATGACAATGAATCAGAGGAATGGGTTCCCCCCAATATCTTTGACGGGAAAATACCCAATCCCTTAATTTGTAATTAATGGCCTCTTTCCCTATCCCCTTTTCTTCCAGCCATTGAGTTGTTTTGGTCTTTGCGGTTTCTACATTCAGCCCATTGATATTCAAGTCTGCATCATTGGAGGAATTGATACACTGTCCCTCATGTGGCCAGCAGACTTTACCTGCCAAGACATCCTCAACAAGTATTCCTTCATTTTCTGCCAATTCCTGAACGGGGCGATTGATACATTGGATCTTTAGTCCATATTTTTGTGCAAAATTAAAATCTCTTGTATCATGGGCAGGAACTGCCATGATTGCACCGGTACCATAGCTTATGAGCACATAATCTGCAATCCAGATTGGTATTTTTTCATTATTTACAGGATTGATTGCATAGGATCCTGTAAACACACCGGTCTTTTCCATCTCCAACTCAGTTCGTTCAAGATCACTTTTCTTAGCTGATTCTTTAACATAAGATTCCACAACAGCTTCTTGCTCTTTAGTAGTAATGGCAGAGACCAGTTCATGCTCTGGTGAAAGAATCATAAAAGTGGCTCCAAATAATGTATCTGGACGTGTCGTAAATACTAATATATCTTTAGTTACACTATCTACTGAAAATTTAACTTCAGCTCCCTCCGATCTGCCGATCCAGTTGACCTGCTGAGTTTTGATTTTATCCAGAAATTGAACGTCATCAAGGTCTTGAATCAGTTTCTCCGCATAGGAAGTTATTTTCAGCATCCATTGTTCAATTAACCGTTTTGTTACCTCACCATCGCATCTTTCACAACATCCATCTACTACTTCTTCATTTGCCAGGCCTATCTTGCAATCAATACACCAATTGATGGGTATTTTCTGTTTATATGCTAGTCCCTTTTCATACAATTTTAGAAAAATCCACTGGGTCCACTTATAATACCCAGGATCTGTTGTAGAAAAAACTCTGTCCCAATCAAAGGAAAATCCCAGTGATTTTAACTGCTTTGTATATTTGTCAATATTTTCCTTAGTGATAACATTGGGATGAATGCCTGTTTTAATAGCATAGTTTTCCGAAGGGAGACCAAAGCTGTCGAATCCCATTGGAAAAAGAACATTGAATCCCTCCATCCTCCTCTTCCTGGCTAGAATATCAAGGGCAGTATACGAACGGGGATGGCCAACATGGAGACCATCACCAGATGGATAGGGAAATTCCACCAGACAGTAGAATTTTTCCTTATCAGAAAAATCGACAGCCTGGAATGTTTTGTTCTTTTCCCAATATGCCTGCCATTTTTTTTCTACTTTTTTGTGATCATATTCAATCATTTAATTAATCCTTTGTCCACAATAAAGGGGATTCAACTTGAAAGCATTATGTCGGGGTGGGGAGATTTGAACTCCCGACCTCGTCGTCCCGAACGACGCGCGCTAACCGGGCTGCGCTACACCCCGAAAACAATCAGAAGAAATTACAGTTGTTGTTAATCCACTGACAACTAAATGAACAATTTCATTGCTAGAAATCCACCGATAAGAAGAATGGTAAAGATAATGGTTAATAAATTAAAATATCTATCAATAAAATCAGTAATTGGTTCGCCAAATTTCCATATCAAAAAAGATACAAGAAAAAATCTTGCTGTTCTGCTGATTGAAGATGCAATAAGAAACATTGGAAAATTGATATTAAATGCCCCTGCTGTGATAGTGATTATTTTATAGGGGATAGGAGTAAACCCAGCTGTAAAAACAATGAATATATTATTGAGGTCATATTGAGTCTGTATTTTTTGAAAAACAGCATCAGAAAAACCGGGAACATGGTCAAAGAAGAAAAGAGCTAAAGCAGAATAGACACCTTCGCCGCTCCACCAGGCAAAGTGACCAATACAATATCCGGTAACTCCACCCGCAATACTTCCAATGCTGCAAATGAGGGCAAACCGGAATGCTTTTGATTTATGTCCCAACGCCAGGGCAATGAGCAAAACATCAGGCGGAATTGGAAAAAAAGATGATTCAGCAAAGGCAAGAAAAAAAAGGGCAGGCATTCCGTATTTTGTATCTGCCCAATGCAAAACCCAGTTGTATAATTTTCGGAGTTGATTCATTTCCTTCTTATGTTTATAAATTATTCTTGAGAAAATACTGCAATTGCTGACATCACTTCACGCTGATTTGTTGTACCCGACGGTTTATTTAACAACGTACCATTTACAACCATCCCGGTTGATCCGCCTCCGTCAAGGTTGATAGCTTCAACACAATTCAAATCCTTCATCATGACAGCCAATTCCTCCAAATACACTCCTCTGCTGGCTAACTGTCGGCCGTCAGCTACAAGAAGGATAAGTTTTCCATCTGAAGTGTATCCGGCAGCTGTACGAGGATGAATATTGGGAATTTCAGAATCAAAAAACACTTCGTCATCTAATGTGATTTTGATTTTTCCATCAGTAATTAATACAGGTCCGGCTTGAAAGGCATCCCGTACATTCCACAGAACAGCTTGTGAATAATCAAGAGATGAGTGGGGTAATTTTTGCTGGTTCAATACAGGATCAGACCATTCAAAAATACTGTCATTTCGTGATGCAATCCAGGCGATATCGATATTATTATCATCGCTAATACCTAACGCACTTCTGGTTAAAAAATAACGGGTATTGCCTCGTAAAACAGATGAAATTGCCGGTGAATGAATAATGTTATTGGACATTAATAATCCCACATGATCAGTGTGGTCTTTATCTATAATGAAATATCCACCATTCACTACAATGCATGCATTCAGGTTATCCGCAAATTCTGACAATGTTTCCTTCCTGTCGGTATCCGGTGAATGAACAACACGAACGGACATATCTTGTAATGATACATCCACTTCTGCATACCAGGCCTTTAACGGCATAAGGGTGTTCCTTT
>CAJXJG010000151.1 GCA_913054425.1 uncultured Fidelibacterota bacterium | reverse complement strand
CCATAATAATTAACAGAAAAATCAAGTCCAACTCCATTTGATTTAATCTCGTGGTTACCATAATTCCAAACCAAACGACCCTTATCAAATTCTGGTATTTCCGTATCATCCAAACCCTCAAAAGCCTTCACACATTTTAAGGCCAGGGTAAGATACATTTTTGTCCTCAGGGTATCCTGTGGGAGATAATTACCCAAGGCATAATTACGTGAAAATCCATCTATATCCATGAGATCATTTATAAGTCCAGTCTCGGGATTGGCTAGCATAATCGCTTCCACCGGACGGGCAATATATTGCGGTGGAATCATATTTAAATCAGTTGCTATTTTTGTGTTGATTACCACTGCGGTTCCATGCTCGATAGACTCTGCGATTGCCTCGCCAAACACTTCATCTCCATGACGCGGAATGAGTTCTTTTAATTCTTCCGATTCGACCTTATCAGCAAATTGACGTAAATAATCTGATTTTGTCTCCGCTGCATCAAATTGAATGTCAAACGCAATGACCTTTGCTCCAGCCTTATATAAATTGCGGACGACCTTTGCCCATATAGTTCCCCTTGGATAAGGGTATGCTTCCGGCATGAGTCGATAAGCCTCATCATCAATCTCTACCAGTACAACATCCGTACCTAAATTGATGTACAAAGAATCACTTGCTTGCCATCCGGTTAGGGGACCTCGTACATTGTTAAAACGATAATCATATAATTTCAATTCTAAAAAATCGAAAATCCCGAACAAATGCAGGATGCTCACCAATAAAACCGATCCTGTTGTTAAACCAAGGCCAATCCCTTTTGATTTCAAAAATTTTATTATTTGTTCCATTGTTCTAAAATCTATAACCAGCTGTCAAAATTAAACTCGAAGTACCCCAACTCCACATGTCATCACTATCCAGATTTTGACTCAACTGTAGATTGCCTGAAACTCCCATATTGAATTGCTCCAGAATTTTGTAATTACCTCCTAATTTACCTCCATATAATCTGGAAGTCCCAACATCAAAATAGGAAATACCTCCTCTGAGATTTAAAGTGTTGTTCAGCATTGAATAATTTGCAGTTAACCCAAGACCAGTCCAGGAGGAAGTCTGATCTCCAGAATCAGTAGGCAAAATTAACTCTGTTCTTGTCACTGTAAAAAGTGTTCTTAATGCCAGGCTTAACTGAGTTGAAAGATTCACGGAATACCCTTTTGTATTTGCTTTCATAAATAGGTAACCTGAACTTCTCTTATTGCTGAGTTCATCAGAATTATTTACCGTATTAAAATTAATAATCAAATTTTGTTTATATCCCTTAATTTCAAAAGGGAAATTTATAGACATTACTGTATTCACCATTCTTGAATCTTCTCTAGTATCTATTTTTATTGTGTCATCTAAGGCTTTCATCCCTTGATAATTATTTTTATTGACTGATTGGACATTTACCATGAGAGAGGGCACACCGGGGCCGGGCATTAAATTCACTGAACTGGAAAATGTATTCGTACTTAGTGGGTCATTGATTGACGCAAGGATTTTGTTATCCTGGTGTTTAAAACTAGTACTGAGAAATAATTTATGATCCAATAATGCCAAACGGTCCTGAATAAAAAATTCACGTACATTTTTCGTCAGATATGGATTTCCTAGAGAAGTATACTCCGGTCCGATTTGACGGTACTCAATGTGGAAACTGTTCCATGAATAATTTCCCTTCAATCTGAGACTAAATGCAGCAGATGGCATATTGATAACAGTAGCGATGGGATGATCCTTAAATGAAACATAATCAAAAGGGAGTAATGGAGTCATATACGGATTCATGATTATATAATCCTTAACACTCGAAGGGTCAAAAGGAATACTAGAGGTGGCTATCTCACCCATGATTAATCCGTCCAGAGTGTCATCAAGAGTGGTATCCATCTCTGCCAAAGTCATAGCTCCATCCCAAATATTTCGATTATATAAACTCATATTCCAACTGAAATTAAATTTTAAATTTCTGTTATCAAAGGTAGATCCAATATCAAACCCGAATACTAAGTTGTCAACAGGGTCCTTGCCACCCCAGTTATTATCAGAAAAACTAATTGAATCTCCTGCAGTTATAGCTTCTAAAAACTGGGGAAATGTATATTCATCTTCCTGGATACTGGAATCAGATAAAGTAAATATTGTTTCATTCGTAGTAAATATTGCTTGATTGCTGAAAATCTTATCAACAGAGCCTGTCTTATCCCTGGCTTTTAAAAAATGTATTCCAAATAAAAACTTTGATTTGAAATCGAATGATAATCTGAATGCATAAATATTTTGTCTGAAAGTGTATCCAGTCCTATCCATAAAATAGATTATTCGTCCAGTACTATCTTTGAAGCTTTCGGTTGATAAGAGTCGATAACCTCCATCAACTTTTCCTGCCCAGTTAACCGAGCGATTCAGTTCCCCTTGTACTAATTGAAATCTAAACCATGGTAGATAAAAATCTATCCCAAGACCTCTCACTCTCTTCCCATCTATAAGAAAACTGGAAAGCCTTGGATTGAAATCTCCAAAATATACATGAAGATAATCCCCTAATTTAATATTCCCTGAGAACCTATTTTGTGGTTGCTGAAATTCAGATTCCCTACTTGTTATTCTAAACGTATTTTTTGACTTAATCCAGGGCAAACCAATGTTCATTTTACCGTTTAATTCCGAAACATTTTTTGAATATCCACCAACATATTCAGATGATTGACGGGCTGATAAATCTCCATTAAAATCAATTTCACTTTGAAGATTTATTCCGGATCTTGCAACTTTAAAATTCCATTCTATGGGTTCAATATTAAGACCTTGTTTTGTCTTCATTCGCACTTGGATCCTGTGAAATCCGGGCTTCATCATATTCGGAGAAAAAATAATGATCCCATCACTGACATCAGTTTGAGATGTATAATCCTCCCCGTCAATCCTCAACTGAATCGAGGTTGTATCTATGTTGGGAGCATTAAAGAAAGAAAGCGCAATGACTAACTCTTCAGATAAAATTAATTCATCGGATTCAGGCGACAGTATTAATATATCAGCAGACATAAATTGGCCATTATCCCTGATTTCAAAGTTTACTGGAGATTCCTCCCCAGGATGGATTAATACAAAATGTGGTGTTTCAAACGGGGTTTCTACCGGTGTTGCCAGGAAACCACCATTATTTGTTGTAAGAACGATTACATACTCCAATCCCTTTGAAGAGAGGAGTCTTCCGGGAAGGATTCCCTTCCAATTTCTTCCCTGAATTTCCATATGAATTTCTTCATAGTTTGTTTCCCAACGTTCACGAAAAAATATACTAGCATTCACCACCGATTCATCTACAAGCATAGTTAGAATTAATTCAATATCCTCACCAACAATACCACTCAAGGGTTTCTGGTGAAAAAAACTATCTTGTTGAAATGAATGAGCGGGAGAAAGAAGACTGATGTTGAATGCCATCATCATCACTAAACAGATTGAAATGTTTATATGACGATACATGAAATAGATTAAAATAAATAAAGGACGAAAAAAATATTTAATATCGAATCAAAATAGATTTTTCTTCACCATCAGGACCTTCAAAATAAATTCTCAGTTCATTCCCTGTTTCTTCCTCAACCTCACTTGGATCTTCAGGAATTGTTGCGGGGTCAGTTGTAGCTACAGACAGATCACCGTTTGGTAAAGAAAATCCTGTATTTCCTCCTGTTACCGAGATGCTTTCTCCGGTAATGGTATTTGTAAATAACACATTGCCGTCTAAGGTAATTAACAAATCTCCCTCTATTGGATCGGTACTTAGCCAAAAATCGGTTCCTTTTACTGATGCAACCGATGTTGGTGTCTGAATCACAAATTCTCCCTGTCGCTGTTTTCCAACAGTAGCTCTCAGAGTTCCGATATCCATAAAAATCTTTTTTGAAATTTTAGCTGCTGTACGCTTCCCTGTAATTTCAATCTCAGTATTTTCTTTAATTTTCAGAGTAGATTTATCATCAATGAAAATGATAGCTGTAAATCCATTGTTTCCTGTCTTTACCTGACTTTTGTCTTCCAGGATATTTCCTGTTTTCAAATTTTTATAAACGTCATTCCTATTTGGGCGAACTTCAACTTTCCCCTTGACTTTTGTTGAGACAGCAACTTTACTGCCAGCATATACTATATCAAAATTCAATAAAGTAATGATTCCGTATAAAATAAGAATTATCATGGATTTTCTCATTCTTCTACCTGCACATCTACGTTGGTGATGTTTCCATTAATTATCTGGGTAAAAATTTCTATTGCGCTAGATTCACCAACATTTTCACCGTTTAATATAAATCTTCCTGTGAGATTGTATCCTTCCAGGTCTCCATTGGAACCAAATAAAGCATTAAACTGACCTTCTCCCAATGCTTGCCTCAGGGATTGTAAAAATGGACTGGAATCACTTTCCCGTCCTAACGATTCTTGATCCCCTCCAATTACGGCAATCTTGAATAAATAAATTTCAGAGATAAGGTCCTCGTTTCCTGATGTTGTTGGACGTGACTCTTTCACCTGCCAAACATAAAGCCTACCCATTTCCAAAGGGTAAACATCTGAAACTGGATACTGAAAAGTGCTTACTCCTCCCTCCACTAATTTCCATCCCTCACTCTGGTTAAAAGGATAAGTTGTTTCATCTTCAATTGCTTCGTTCAATGTGGAATGTAATGATGGTTTAAATTCTGCAACTCTAAGATAATAATCACACCCGGTACATGCTTGCGAAGACCAGTTAAATACAGGAAAAGTAGTGAATATTTC
>CAJXJG010000150.1 GCA_913054425.1 uncultured Fidelibacterota bacterium | reverse complement strand
ATTTTTTTCATTTTCTTGTTCCCTTTTTTGTTATTTTCGAATGTTTCATTTGCTCAATTAGATGCAGGATTCATTCAAAAGTTAAAAAATTGTTAATTCGGTTTTGCGCTAACCTCTTTTGATAAACGAATCTTTATACCATCCCATATCGAAACTCGATAGTAATACGTTTTAGAATTATCGAGTCCTGTGTGAATATATGGAGATTTAATATCCCAAATTGCATTATCTTTGGAAGTATTTTGTAATGTAATACCTTGCTGATTACTCCAGTATATTCCATGTACAAGATTACTTCCCACAGCTGAAGTCCAAGTAATAGTGATTTGTCCATTTCCTGCAGCTGCTATAACATTTGTCGGGAAATTATCTAACGATATAGATATTGTATCCACGGGAACATTTGGATCGGGTGAAGCACTTACTTCAGGTGATAGTATGGAAGCATTCCTTTCGGCATCCTCCACTTCTAAACGGTAGAAGTACATTGAACCATTAGTTAGACTATCATCAACATGAAAATTGATTTCATCTTTTGTCATACCTAATCTGATATCAGATACGACATTTGAATTTTTAGCAACACCTGCGGTATTACTCCAATATAAATTATATTTAGTAAAGAGAGGATTCGGTTCAAATGCCAATACATTTTGTTCATTTTGAGCAAAAATAGAAATATTTGGTGGTGTTAATAAAATAGCAGATGAAAAAGCCACGGCTCGAAAGTTACCTATTGTACCCTCACCAAAATTTGACACAGGATTATATGGAGTTTGAGAAGTTATACTTACAAGACCTCTTACAATTTTTTCATACATATTGTAGTAATCATAGGTGATTTTATCGATTTCCGCTGTACGATGTATAATATGCTGATTAGGTAATGGATCTAATGTTACTGTAAATAATTTTAATCCTTCATTTGCATTTACAACACGATTATCATCTATTGCCCAGTCTTGTCTCACATAGTGGACCCCATCTGCCCACCATTGAAAAAGGTATCGATTTCGGGTTGCAGAAGGGTCGTTGATGATCCATTCATCTGAATATCCGCTTCCACCAATCTTTTCACTGGATCCTTTGGATCCTGATTTGTAATACACCCACGCACCCTGGTAGCCTGGAGGTGAGAACATGGTTGATTTAGCAGTATAGGTTTCAGATCCTATAGTAATAGTCATTGTATAGGTCTCGCCCACTTTTCCCTTGATCTCATTTCCAAAATAAATACCATTCCATCCATAGACCAGTTCCTCGCTTGTGCCATTACTGGTGTTTATGGATACAGATGCATTTTTTTCATAATTAATAGGCGTATTAATGGATGCATTTATATCTTCAGAGTAACTGATTTGGACCCATGCAATTGAATTTTCTTCGATCTCACCATTAATAACTAAGACTTGTCCAACGTTTTCAACTGATATATTGATGGGAACAATTTTTTCATTAAATCCATCACAAGAAAAAAGTACAAATAATGAGGCTATAAATAAACTGTTACCGATTTTCATAGCCTAAAACTCCACATTAATATTTATACTGGGCATAAAACCATAAGTACTTTGACCAATCTGTTCAAACAACCTGTTTTGCCCCTGATTAAAATTGATCGTATGGATATTTCGTCTATCATATACATTATATAAACCCACATCAATAGTAGTTTTAAGACCCCGTGTCCATCTCATTAAAAAATTTGGAGAATATTTGATACCAAGATCAAGTCGATGATAATCCGGTAAACGATACTTATTCCTACCCTCCCAATATGGAAATGGGATACCACTGATATGATAATATCCTTCTGGCAGTGTTACTGGTCGACCAGTTGAATACAAAAATGTGCTGGAGATTGAAAGATATTTAGTGATTTGAAAATTAGAAAACATGGTAAGACTATGCGTTTTGTCAAAACGATAGGGGTACCATCGCCCTTCATTAATTACATCAATCTGATAATCACTCTTTCCATAATTATAACTCAACCGCCCATTAAAACGTCCAGCAGGTTTTTCAATGGACATCTCAAAACCATACGCCAAGCCTTCACCTGTGGCTACATACGCTTCTAGGTTATCCACCAGATAATTATGCAGGCCATCTTCAAAGTCAGCAGCGCCATATAAGATCTTATAGTACGTCTCTGCAGAGAACTTAATCTCATTATTATTAAAATTATGAAAATAGCCCATTGCAAACTGATCCGTCAGCATGGGTTTGATATTCTTTGTTGTGGGCATCCAGATATCATACCATTCAATTTCCGCACCTAAAGACATCAGCCTTAAATATTGCGCATTTCGATTGTAAGAAAGCTTCAAAGAGTTTTGGTCTGATAGTAGATAGGTCATAGCAAGCCTCGGCTCTAAACTACTATAGGAAGACAAAACATCTGTTTTCTCTGGAAAAAATTCTGCTTCGATCGGCTCATTGGTTATATCATCATAAGTGAATCGATCCCCTGGACCTAACTGATGATACAATGAGTAACGCAATCCATAATAAGCTGATAGTCTGTCATTTATTTTTTGATCATTTTCTATATAAAAAGCACTTTCAAGACCCTGCATCCCAGGCATGAATTTCCCTCCATCCTCTTGTGTCGCATCTTCTAATGATCCGTGGTTATATTCTTGATATTCAGACATCAACCCAAATCGTACCTCATTATTTGGATTTGGAAAATATGATAATTCCTGTTTGAAACTTTGTGTGCTTACTCCAGAGTGAAAATGATAAATCCCTGCTATATTAGCTGTGTAATACCGGCTATAGATCAGTGAAGTGTTTGATAGCCATTTCGTTGCAAAACGGTTTTCCCAGCGAAGCAATGCTGCCCGATTTCCCCATTCCGTAAGTCCGACTGTCATGGCACTGTCCTGACCTATATAGAAAGAAAAATTTAGATTTTGCTTATCATTAATTTGATAAATGACCTTCCCATTGATATCAAACCAACTCTCATTGGGAGCAAAAAAACGAAAATCACTGCCACTATCGCTTTTACCTTTGCCACTACTACTTTTGCCTCCACCACCTTTATCACTATTGAGACGGCCACCAGTAGTACTTCCTTCATTAATAATATCATAGAGACTACCACCACTGAGCCTTGTAGACCTCCCAGATAGAAATAATGAAAATTTGTCCTTAATAATTGGGGCCTCTAAAGAAAATTTTGATGTGATAAGACCAGCACTTATACCGCCTCGATATTGCTCTATATTACCATCTCTCATTTGTACATCTAGTACGGAAGCTCCTCGACCACCATATCGAGCAGGAACTCCGCCTTTATATATAGTTAATCCTTTAACGGCATCAGAATTAAATACTGAGTATAAACCTTGCATATGTGAAGAGTAAAAGATCGGCATACCATCCATTAGGATGAGGTTTTGATCAATCCCACTTCCCCGAACAATATACCCGCTGCGCCCTTCTGCGATACTGGTAATACCAGGCAAGAGTTGGATCGTTTTCATAATGTCAGTCTCACCCATCACCACTGGGATCTGTTCAACCTGCCGGATGCTAAGCCTCTCAACACTGATCTCAGTTGACTTTACATTATGATCAGGAGCAATACCGGAGACGTCGATCCGGCTCATGGATATGGGATCTGGTATAAGCGCAAAGTCCAATGCTATATTTTCATTAAGCTCTATCTCACGCTGAATGGTGTTGTAGCCGATATAACTTACTTTGAGTTTATAAGCACCTTTCGGTAGAGATAATAGATACTGACCTTCTGCATCAGATGCCGTTCCGCGTTCAGATTTTATTTCAAATATATTAGCTCCAGCCAAAGCCATACCCGTTTTGTTATCGGTGATTTTGCCACTAATAGTGGACCTATCTTGTCCCATCAGAGAATAAATCAATAGAATAAAAGTCAAGTTCCTTAATTTCATGAAAGACCTATTTGTTTATTTTTTGACTATTCGAAACCCGAAATGATTATTGCCTCTATGCTCAAAATCTGAAGCTCTTGCGTAAGTTAATAATGTTGAAGCGTGATAATTCCAGGAACCGCCACGCCTGACCTTTTTATTATTTGTACCTGCTGAGGCGTTGAAAGGATCTGTTGCACCGTTGGTATAAAATGATTCGCTATAATAATCTTGGCACCATTCCCACACGTTGCCACCCATATCATATAGTCCAAAAGGGTTTTCTGGATATGAACCAACAGCTACGGCATGACCATTTGGATTATAAACTCCTGGCTTATCTCCATTATAATTTGCCTTTGTTAAATCTAGCATTCCATCATCTGTAGAATAGGCTAATTCCTGCCCTCCTTTTGCAGCATACTCCCATTGCGCTTCTGTTGGCAAACTTACATCGTAATATTTTACAAAAGCGTATGCACCATACCATTTGACCCAATTGACCGGCCAGTT
Organism: uncultured Fidelibacterota bacterium; assembly: GCA_913054425.1. GTDB lineage: Bacteria > Fidelibacterota > Marinisomatia > Marinisomatales > UBA8229 > UBA8229. The sequence continues at coordinate 428 of CAJXJG010000150.1, read as the reverse complement.
TGCTTTCGTCGGATCTATTAGTTCAAATGTATTGCTTGTAGCATTAAAGGAAATCCAACTTTTATTATGTATATGTTCTGGTTCTCCACCGCTTGTACATCCACCTGTTTCCCCTAATTGTAAGAATATATCTCCTGCATTCGGTGCATTGCCGTCGCCAATAACCATTTTTTCTGAGTAGGTGCCACAAGGATCAGATACCTGTTTTGCAGATACCGTAATCCATCCATGAGTGTAAGCCCCATTCAAAAAGTTGATATAGTCTTGATTGGTGATTTCTTTTTCAGATATTTTAAAAGCTGTCAGTGTTATGCTGACCTCTGGCGCATCATTTTGGACTGTTGTACCTCCCATGGTAAAAGTTCCAGCTGGAATATTTTTTAACACAATACTGCTCGGTAGTGTAGCATTTATTTCTTCAAATATTT
>CAJXJG010000149.1 GCA_913054425.1 uncultured Fidelibacterota bacterium | reverse complement strand
CAACGGAAATGATTTATCCTTAAAGTTTTGGGAGACCGATGAATAAAACACTTATACTTTTCATGATTTCGATCATGATGTTTGAAAGCTGCTCAAAAATTAAATCGTTTTCCTTCTTCAGGAAAAAGAAAGAAAAAGAAGAAATTTCACAGATTCAGCATAGTGATATAGAAAAATTACGTACTGCTTTTCAGGATGGGCGGATTCAGGCCTTGGAAGAACTCATCAGCATTTATCAGGATTCAAATCAACCTTTTAATCTCCGGGTTGCAGCAGGAAAGTCCCTTGCTGAAACTCATCATCCCAATGCGTTAAATGCAATCGCAGAAACCGTTGCCAGTTCAGCGGCCTTAGACCTTTCCTTTATGGAATTTTCTATTGATTTACTTTCAAAGTTCAAAGAAAATCCAAAAGCTGCTGAATCTATGATTCTAGCAATGCACACTATTCAGAAAAAAACAAACACATTGCATATTTTCCTGGTAAAGAATTTGGGTAAAGTTCGAGTTAAAGATCAAGTGTTTGCGTTAATGGACCTTTATGAAGTTGCCAAATCTAACCTGTCTAGGACTGAAGAATTACTTGTTAAAACTCTTGGCACTATTGGCGATGATAAAGTCATCCCTGCTCTAGTAGATATTGCCAAAGATCCCCATATAAATGTAGGCATCCGAAATCGTGCTGTTGAAATTCTGGGGAAGAAAGAAACAACTGAAATTGTAGGTGCCTTCACAGAACTGCTCGGTGATCCCAATTCAAATCTTGAGGTCAGAGAATTCGCCCTCAATACATTGGAGGGTGTTACAGAAGAAAAATTGATTCTCACGCTTTTAGATACATACAATGTTGGGAAAAAGCAATACTTCAGCCTGCTCAATACCATGATTGACGCTTTGGGAAATTTTAAGGATCCTAAAATCAGAATTGCTTTAAAGGAAATCGCTCTGAATACGGATTATGACTTGGCCCTGAGAAAAAAAGCTATAAACAAGCTTGGTGAATTCGGAGATGTGTCTGTAATTCCAACCTTTTTACCTCTGTTAAGTCACCCTGATAATTACAATATGTATCATGAAATCATTACTATGGTTACAACCCTCGGTGCAGCTGGTAAATACCAAGAGGAAATCCGCAGATTGGCTTTTAAAGCACACATGAATAGTGAACTCCATGAATAAACAGATTCTTATAACTTTAGGGCTTTCTATCGCTCAATTCGCTCTGTCTCAAGCTTTAGACTCAACAGATATAACGATTGATTCGTTGATTACTGCCGATACAACGAGCACATTGTCAGATACAGTAAAAGCTGATATTCCATTGTTAATTCCCTCCAAAAAGGACATAAAAACCTCGCTTCCTCTTCTTCGCACTGAAGAGTCTTTCCCCAAACCTACATTATTGGAGGAACCTTTTTTCGACTATAAGTCTATAATTCCTGACATACAGTCCCAAATAGATTCACTAAAAACACTCATGAAACTGTATGAAAAATCACAGAAAATGCCTACAATCAAAGAAGAATTGCTTGATCTTATCAAAGTACCGGAACGTTTGCATCGGGTCACGTTGCAAAACGGGAGTGTAGTTCTAGGAGAAATCATCGAAGAGAGGTTCGATACAATAGTCCTAAAAACCAACATCGGACGGCTTGTCCTCAATCAAGAGTCTATCATGAAGATAGAGGAAGAACTTCCACCCGCTGCCAAGATTGCATTTATTGAAGAACCTCAGGTTGAAATCTTTTCCGGGAAAGAAGTAATCACCGGATCTGTGAAAAACACCGGAAAAAAGCGTGGAGATTTCATTCGGGTTATAGCAAATCTCTGGACTAAAACTACAGGACTTGCTGCTCAGGATTCCGCGTTTATAAACGGAATAAAAATGACATACAATACTGGAGTCAAGGCTGACACAGCGCTGGAGCCTGAGCAAACCGCTTCGTTCAGGGTTGAAGTGCATCTCCCGGGTTCTCTTAAGGTTCAATACCGAACTTTTGACATCCGCTGGGAAGAAGAAAAATGATCACGGACTGATAACCCTGTCAAGCCGAACAGTAAAAAGCGCCACACAAACTAATGAAATAGTAGAGGCCCGGCCGGATTCAACCCGTTGGGTGAGGATTTATAAAAAAGAAAACCTCAGAAAATCAAAAGTTCTCTGAGGCCAATATCTTGTCATACAATTTAAATTATGTAAACGAGTCTTCCCATTCAAACTGGAAGGAAAGATTCTCTATTATCAATGGTTGATTCGATCTTCAATGATTAACCTCCCTCCTGTAATTGGATGATCCCATCCTTTAATGAGTAGTTCCAAATTATCACCAATGCCAGTGACTTTCCCCTGGGCTATTTCTTTACTCTGTTCTGTTGAAATATCCGTAAAAACTTTAACCCTTTTCCCAATTACAAAGGAACGATCTTGATAATATTTTAGAAGAATTGAATACTTATTTTTCAATAACTGCTGGTAGTTATCATCCAATATATTGATCAAGCGATCCAGTATAATCTTCTGTGAACAGTAGTTTCTCTCTGTTACAAAATCAAATAAGGAAGCCGCTACCGGATTAAATCTTCCGGGAGGTATCTGGGGAGTTATTTCTATATTTAGTCCGATTCCAAGCACTGCTCCTGTGACGACATCTCCCCTTGTTTGTGTAAAAGCCAGAACGCCACATACTTTTTTAGAATCAATAATAATATCATTAACCCATTTTACTGACGCTTTTCCGGCCAATTCTTTAATGGAATCAATTGTCTGGATTACTGATACTGCTGATAAAATGATGAACCCGCTTGCAAAATGTTCTATCCTCTGATTTGGTGAAAGATAAGCAGATAGATGGATATTCCCGGGTAAGCTCATCCATGGTCGATCTTTAAAACCATGAAATAAATTCCCCGAGCCCGCCATACAAAGAATTCCACCCGGCAGTTCTGCTTCAGACTGAGAAATTTTAATCAGGATATCATACTGCGATACGGGGGAATATTCTAAAATAAAAAGATGTTTCCAACTGTCTGATCTATTGATTTCACCCATAAAAAATGTATTATTTCTAATCAATTTTTTTGCCAGGGATTGGATATTTTTATTCAACAATTTCTGGCCGGTTTTTTTCCAGTTAGGTTTTTGATCTAAAATACCCTCAGCATAGTCCGTATTATCTGTGTAAACCAACATATAATGTGATAAGGATTTTCATTAAACAGTTGCAATATTCAAATTAAATCTTGCGGCCAAAACACAACACAGGTTGTGATTGTTAAAGTATGATTTCTGACAGCGTTTCGATTAGATTGGTGTTGGATCTGACTTTCTATAATTCAATCCCGCCCAGTAGAGCCTTTCGGCACACCATCTTCACCCAGGTTAATTAAACGCAAAAAGTACATGTCGAGCTTATAACTATCCAAAGAGAGTAGGTGTTAATCCCCACCCGCTAATGTTACCATTATAGAATTCTGCACATGGAGGCGGTTCTCTGCCTGGTCAAAGACAATGGAAGCATCAGATTCCATTACACCATCAGTAACTTCCCGCCCCCGCTCAGCCGGAAGACAGTGCATAAACAGTGTATGCTTTCCCGTTGCCGCCATCAATTCTTCATTTACCTGAAATTGTTTAAATGCTTTTTCCCTCTCTTCAACTTCAGCCTTCTGCCCCATGGATGCCCAGACATCGGTGTACACTACATCAGCACTTTTTACTGCTGCCACAGGATCATGAAGAACTTCGACTGAAGACAATCCGACTTTATTACACCTTTGGACAACTTCGTTATTTGGTTCATATCCTTCAGGACAAGCACAGATAAATTTCATTGGAAACCGTTCAGCCAGATGTATCCAGGAGTGAACTACATTATTTCCATCACCCACGTAAGTTATTTTCAAATCATCTAAGTACTCGCGGTGCTCCCAAATTGTAAAAATGTCTGCCATAATCTGACAAGGATGATTGTAATTCGTAAGACCGTTTATAACAGGAATCTCAGAATATTCCGCTAATTCAAGAATGTGTTGATGGTCAAAAAGCCGTGCCATCATTAAGTCGTTAAAGCGGCTGAAGAGCCGGGAAATATCCTTGATCTCCTCTCTCTTTCCAATCCCAATATCATTTGGACCCAAAAAAAGGGCGTGTCCGCCCATCCACTCAAACCCTGTTTCAAAAGAAACCCGAGTTCGTGCTGAAGGTTTGGCAAAAATCATTGCCAGCGACTTGTTCTTAAACGGTTTATAATCCTCCCTCTGACGGAATTTCACTTTTAATTCTTTTGCAAGATTGAGGGTTTCCCAAATTTCATCTGCGGTGAAATCGGTGATATGCAAAAAATGTTTTACCATTTTAGTCCTTTATAAAATATACCGGCTTAAATCCTGATCACTGGCAATATCTGTCAACTTGTCTTTTACTATTTTTTTTGAAATGACAATTTTCTGCTTTTTCTTTCCAGTTTGTTCGTATAAATAGTCATCCAAAAGAGTGGTCATAATAGTATGGAGACGCCGGGCCCCTATATTTTCGGTTTTATTATTGACTTCTGTTGCAATCTGTGCAATAGCACGTATGGCAGTCTTCTCAAAATTCAATACCACACCTTCCGCTTTAAGCAAGGCCTGATACTGCTTTATCAATGCCGACTTGGGATGAGTGAGAATTTTTATGAAATCATTGGTTGACAGTTTTTTCATTTCCACCCTGATAGGGAATCGTCCCTGAAGTTCTGGAATCATATCTGATGGTGTGGAACTATGAAAAGCTCCGGCCGCGATAAATAAAATATGATCAGTTTTCACGATACCATGTTTTGTAGGTACAGAACTCCCTTCAATGATAGGAAGCAAATCTCTCTGAACTCCTTCCCTGCTTA
>CAJXJG010000148.1 GCA_913054425.1 uncultured Fidelibacterota bacterium | reverse complement strand
AAAGCAGAAAAAAGAACAATGTACCCCATAAAGTACCGGCATCTAATTGGGGAAAAACAGATGGCAGCACAACGAAGATCAGTCCAGGACCTTCAGCTGGATTCGCACCCAAGGCAAACACTGTTGTAAAAATAGCCACACCGGCAAGCATGGCGATGGCTGTATCCAGAGCAATAACCCATAATGCTGAATTGAGTAAATTTTGTTTTCGTCCCAGATAACTTCCGTAAGTGATCATGGTACCCATACCCAAGCTCAACGTAAAAAATGAATGGCCCAACGCTAGGACGACACTGGAAGCCGTTAAATCTTCAAAGCGCGGTTTAAATAAAAATGAAATTCCTTCCATCCCTCCGGGAAGTGTCATACCCCGTACTGCCAGCATGGCTAATAGAATAATAATAAGCGGCATCATAATTTTGGACCATTTTTCAATTCCGCCTTTAACACCATTAACAATGACCCAGATACAAACGGTCATAAAAATAACCTGAAAGAAAATGGGGCTCCAAGTACCCTTAATAAAATTATTAAATATACTACTTGCTGCATCCGAATCTCCCGCTATCTCATTAAAACCACCCGTGATGGAGATAAAAATATATTTCATGATCCAGCCTCCGACAACACCATAAAAGGAAAGAATAACAAACGCCGAGCCAACACCCAAGAAACCTACCCATTTCCAATTCGTTTTTGGAGCCAGTGTTTCAAATGCACCTACAGGACTTAATTGTGTTTTGCGGCCAATGACAAATTCAGCAATCACAATCGATAGCCCCACCACCAGAATACATGCTAAATATACTAATGTAAATGCAGCACCGCCATTTTGTCCAGCCATATACGGGTATTTCCAGATGTTACCGATTCCCACAGCGGATCCGGAAGCAGCCAGAACAAAGCCCAGTTTTGATCCCCATTGTTCCCTTCGATTACTCAATTTTCTCCTTCCTGCTTTGTGTTTTTGCAGAAGATTGTTCCAAATCTTCACTCATTATTTCATCAAATGACTCCAAATGTGCATCAACAATCGCATCAATAAGACCATAAATGTAAATAAAACCAATCCACCAGGCACTTTTATTCCGCTTTTCAAGATATTGATGTTTCGGAAATACACGTTCATCATTATAATATCTATAACCTACGCGGTATTCATTAAATCTGAATCCGGCATAAATTTCAGCCGCAAAAATAATTCCTGCTTTTACATATTTTCTATTATAAATCTGACCTCCTCCGGGACAAAGCAAAGCATAAAATGCAGCGTTCCGTGGTGTACGAATCTGCAACGAATCTTTCTTCTGGCCATACCCGAATGAAATCATTAATCCAAAAACTAACCATATCCTGACTACTTCATGAAATCGAAATTTCTCACCAATATTTTTTAAACCGCTGCTACACATTCAATTTCAATATCTGCATCCATTGGCAAGCCAGCTACTTCCACCACAGAACGGGCGGGTGGTTCAATCCCTTTGAATTCGTCGCTGAAAACTTCATTCACTGTTGAAAAACGGGAAAGATCAGTTAGAAACACCGTCAACTTCAAGATGGAAGATAATTCTGTACCCCCGGCCTCAAGAACCGCATTAATGTTTTTTAATACTTGAATCACCCTTTGTTTAAAATCGCCTTCCACAATATTACCCGTCTTTGGATTTAAAGGAATTTGCCCGGATGTGAAAATCAACCCAGCAGTGACAATTGCCTGGCTATAGGGACCCAAAGCCTTTGGAGCCGATGGTGTGTTTATGCTTTTTCGCTCAATTTTCATACCAAGCTCTACAATTTCTCCTTAGGAAAATTACAGATTGGGAGACCAATTTCCTCATCCATTTCCCGGAGAATTTTTCCATCAAACCTTCTTAAAATAAACTCACCCACTACAGCGACCGTCATTTCAAATAAGTGTCCTCCATGAATCTCCATTTTATGATTTCCAATTGTTATGTGGGCATGTATAAATGGTTCCTCCTTTTTTAGCGTAATATTTCCCTGGAATGAAACCAATTCATAAATAGAATCAAAATTTCGTCGGATATAGAATTTATTTTCCAAATCATAGGCACCCAATTCAATACATTTTACAGCTCCAATTCCTGAAACCTGACCATTCTTGATATTCGTATTCTTGCAAAAATGTGTCAATGTTTCCATAACCAATTCACCTTTTTCAATAAAAATAAAATAGGATTGATCGAATTTGTTATATTTCATTTTAACAGAGAATCAGGAACTATTCTTGACCAATTTATGAACTATTTTACGGCTTTCTTCCAGTGCCTTGCTCAATTTGGAAACATCTTTCCCTCCCGCGGTGGCAAGGTGGGGTTTTCCTCCTCCCCCGCCTCCCATTACTGATCCGATAGATTGTGCCAGAGAACCAGCGTTTATCTTTTTCTTTACCAAATCGGGGGTCACAACTATCACCATTCCTGGTTTTTCTCCATCAATCATTCCCAACACACCAATACCGGAATCCAAACCGGACAGTAATGAATCTCCCAGTATTTTAAGGTCATCCATCGAAGATGCTTCTACTTTTTGTCTGATAAAAAGAGAATCACCAATTTTCTCTGCTTTATCAATGAGATCTTTGGTATTAATAATAGGTGCTTTTCTACTTTTTCTGGATACTTTTTCAAGGGCCTTCTTTTGGAATATCACCTGTTCCACACGATTTGGCAAATCATTTACAGAACAATTAAACTGAGCCTGAAGTTGCCTGAGAATATTTGCTTGATTCTGTATATATTTTATAGCATCCAAACCGGTCACAGCTACAATTCTACGAACACCCGAAGCTAAAGATGATTCTTCAATAATCTTGAACAAACCAATATCTCCTGTCTGCTTGATATGAGTTCCCCCGCAAAGTTCTTTGGAATAATCACCAACGGAAATTATTCGCACCTCTTCACCGTACTTCTCGCCAAATAATGTTTGGGCTCCTTCCTGTTTTGCTTCCTCAAAACTTTTTATAGAAACATCCAATACCGTATTCTTTTGAATTTCCTGATTCACTGAGGATTCAATTTTTGTGATTTCTGTCGGGGTAATTTTTTCAAAATGTGTCATGTCAAACCGGAGATAATCCGGCCCAACCAAAGATCCCGCTTGATGGACATGATCTCCCAGGATTTTTCTTAGCGCAGAGTGCAAAAGATGGGTTGCAGAATGATTTAACTGAATAGTGCGGCGACGATCTTCATCAACACTGCATTGAACCCGTCGCGTCGCTTTTTCCGGATCAAAATCTCCCAAACAGTAATGGATATAGATATCTCCATCCTTTTTGGTATCAATGACTTGTAATTTTATTCCGTCATAAGTGATAGTACCAGTGTCTCCGATCTGACCTCCCGCTTCAGCATAGAACGAAGTCTGATCCAATACGATGAGTATTTCATCTTCAGACTTGCTCCACCGTCGAATATTAGAATTACACAAAAGTTGTTCATAGCCTACAAATTTTGAATCCGAACCTTTACTAATTATATTCCATTTAATATTCACTGCTTCCTTTCTGAATTTACCTGAAGATTGCCCCCGTATTTTTTGTTGGTTCATTTCCTTGTCGAATCCTTTTTCCTCAACTGAGAGTCCTTTCTCTCTCGCCATGAGTTGAGTAAGATCAAGAGGAAACCCATACGTATCGTAAAGACGAAAAGCTTCCTTACCCGGAATGACAGTATCCGATAAATTCTCAATGAGTTTTTCAAAATGATTCAATCCTCTGTCCAGAGTTGCATTGAATGTTGTTTCTTCTGCATTGAGAACTTGGCAAATATGCGATTTTTTCTCAATAAGTTCCGGATAAATATCTCCCATAATTTGACAAACGCTTTCGACTAATTCATGAAGGAAAGGATCTTGAAAATCCAATCCTCTTCCAAATCGTGAAGCACGCCGCAAAATCCGTCGTAACACGTAACCCCTTCCTTCATTTGATGGCATAACTCCATCCGCAATTGAGAAACTGAGCATACGAATGTGATCTGCTATGACCTGATAAGCAACAGGATCAGTCTGAAGTTTTGTGTTTGTAATAGATTCTATTTTTTTAAATATTGGAGTGAACAAATCTGTATCATAATTGCTGTTCTTTCCTTGTAATATCGCTACGATGCGTTCAAGCCCGGCTCCCGTATCCACATGTTTCGATGGCAGATCATGGAGATTTCCATCCTCATCACGGTTACTTTGGATAAAGACCAGGTTCCATAATTCCCAGTATTCATCTGAAGAATTCAATCCATCCGCAGTTTGTTTTGATGGATTATTTCCAACATAGTAATGAATCTCTGAACACGGTCCGCAAGGTCCAGTCTCCCCCATCTCCCAAAAGTTATGCTTTTTTCCAAACCTTAACACACGATCAGAGGAGATATCCGTATTTTTTGTCCACAATTCAAATGCTTCATCGTCATCTGTATAAACAGTCGCCCATAGACGATTCTTATCCAACTGCCAGATTTCGGTGAATAATTCCCAAGCCCATTGAATCGCTTCCTCTTTATAATAATCTCCAAAGGACCAATTACCAAGCATTTCAAAAAAAGTATGGTGGTATCTATCCAATCCCACTTCTTCCAAATCGTTATGCTTTCCGCTTACCCGAATACATTTCTGACTGTTCACCACTCTCAATGCAATGGGTTTCTGTTCACCAAGAAAAATTGGTTTAAACTGGTTCATCCCGGCATTTGTGAACAAAAGGGTTGGGTCATCTAACGGAACGACAGAAGAACTGCGGACAAACTTATGATTTTTACCTTCAAAATAATCAATAAAGGTTTTTCTTATATCTTGGCTGTTCATAGAAGAAGACAATTCAGATTAAGATTATATAATACCCTTTTTTAAAAGGTA
>CAJXJG010000147.1 GCA_913054425.1 uncultured Fidelibacterota bacterium | reverse complement strand
CTTTCCTGACCTTCTTTTTGTACGGCATATTTCATGAGTGCTGTATCCATACCATAACGGTAAAGAATCAAGGAGAATCCCATAAAAGCATATGCCAGGGAAACCACTCCGTACTCTTCTACCGTAAAAATATGTGTATAAAGCGGAAGAAGAAAAAATGTAACTAGGCGGGTCAGAATGTGGCCGAATCCATAGATCAGCGATTGTTTCCCAAGCGTTTGAATAGACATCTATTTAGTCAAATGCAGTTTCAGTGTGTCCCGAAAAATTCCACTGGCACCAAAATTTTCTTTAAAACGAGCTAAGCCAAAATTTGGTTCCTCTTTTACTGTAAATATACCGAAATCGAAATTGGTGATGCTTTTCTGTATTGCCCAATCAAAAGTGGAGTAGAACAGTAAATTCAGAGAACGAGATTCTTGAAAGTGTTCATCATGTGAGATGTAAAAAGCGAGAATAACTTTAGGATTTGCGATAAAACTCACGATACCAGATACCATTTTCTCTTTCAAAAATGCGCCATGTAGAAATATTTTATCCGGAAACAATTTTTTTAACAGAAGAAGTTCTTTTAGACTATGTGTTGGGTTTACACCATGCCTGATCTTTAGATTTTCTTTCAAAATTTTATAGAATGCTGGAAAATCGGTTGACTCTCTTATTTGAATTCCTTTCCGCTGTGCTTTTCTCACAGCTTGCCTGTGTGATGGGCGAAAACGGGCTAATGATTTTTCTATTGAATTCTCCAACTGAAGTACACTTGAAATCTCCCGGTGTTGATAAGAAAAACCATTTTTTAATAAGGCAAAATCCATATAATTTGAGGGTTGATGTCTGTAAATTATTGGAGGAAGGGTTGTCCGAATTTCATTGAATTTATGTTCAAATGCATAGGATTTTAGTGTATTTACCAGCTCCATGGTATTGCGGAAAGACATATTTTCTGAGGCCACAAAACTACCAAAGGATGCTCCAGGATGGGAAACAAGCATCTTTCTATTATGAGTTGTGATTTCTGCTGCAGGGAAAAGGGCAACAATTTTCTCCTTTTTAAAAAACATTAAACTGTGGTCCTTGAATCGTTCTGGGGGGTGATAATTAAGAAATCGCCGTGTGTGGAATAATGTGCCTCTATTGTCTTGTTTGGCGAAGGTCTCCCAATTGTCTGTATCTGAATTTTTAAATTGTTTAACTTCCATTGATTATCAATTCCTTGCTATAAATTACCGGATAAATACGCATCATTCATACTGGATTAGAAACATCGTTGTCTAACGTTACGCTCCAGTTTTAATTTGGAGAAAAGAATCATAGGAAAAGACATGCCAGATACAACCATTGCTCGAGTTCAAGCTAGGGAAATACTTGATTCCCGGGGAAATCCAACCGTAGAAGTGGATGTTCATTTGAGCGATGGAAATTTCGGAAGAGCGGCGGTTCCTTCCGGAGCATCCACAGGAGAGCATGAGGCAATGGAACTGAGAGATGGGGATGAGAACCGATTCCTGGGCAAGGGAGTACTCAATGCGGTTCGGAACGTAAACCAACAGATTAATCCAATAGTAAAAGGTTACAACGCCTTCGATCAGAAAACCCTGGATACATGTATGATTGACTTGGATGGAACGCCGAATAAATCAAATCTGGGTACGAACGCGATATTAGGTGTTTCTATGGCTGTATCCCGGGCAGCAGCAGCAAGTCAGAATCTTCCACTGTACCGTTACTTGAATTCTGAAGCCTGCCTTCTTCCAGTCCCGATGCTGAATATCATCAATGGCGGGAGGCATGCCGACAACAATGTGGACATCCAGGAATTTATGGTTTTTCCTCTTGGGGCAGACTCTTTTTCTCACGCACTGCGCATGAGTGCGGAAATCTTTCATCATCTGAAAAATGTACTTATCAGTAAAGGATTGAATACGTCTGTGGGTGATGAAGGTGGTTTTGCTCCAAACTTGAATTCCAATGCGGAAGCCATCGAGATCATTTTAGAGGCGGTGGAGAAAGCTGGTTATTCCGCCGGAAAAGATATTTTCCTGGCTGTGGACGCAGCTGCCAGTGAGTTTTACAGTAATAGGAAATATCATCTGGAAGCGGAAGACCAGACACTCACTTCTGATGAAATGGTGGAATATTTCAAAAGTTTAACAAAAAAATACCCGATTATATCCATTGAAGACGGGCTGGCAGAAAACGATTGGGAAGGCTGGAGGGTATTAAATGGTGAAATGGGATCAAAAATTCAAATTGTCGGCGATGACCTGACCGTAACAAATATTTCTAGGCTTCAACGTGCAATTGATGAACAATCCATGAATGCCGTCCTTATAAAACTAAACCAGATTGGAACGGTTACAGAAACGGTGGAAGCGGTGGAACTGGCACGAAAAACCGGATTTGGTGTTGTCATATCTCATCGCTCCGGGGAAACAGAAGACACTTTTATCGCAGACTTTGCAGTTGCAATGGGAATGGGACAGATCAAGACCGGCTCTTCATCCCGCACCGATAGAATGTGTAAATATAATCAACTTCTCAGAATTGAAGAAGAATTAGGTACGTCTGCCCAATTCCCTGGTAGAAAAGTGCTGGGTCAATTGTGAGTCTTTTTCAATCAAAGCGGCGTCGTCGAAAACCAAAACTGATTTATAAAAATTCACGGAATGTTCAGCGACGAATAATTCGCTGGATGCTTTTGCTTATAGCAGGTGTTTTACTTATTATTTTTATCTTTGGAGATCATGGTATGTACCAGCTTTATCGTTTGAGAGCAGAAAGATCAGCAAACCAGGCACTTATTACAGAGTTACGAAAGGAACGGGGAAAACTTGAAGAAGAAAAATTTCGTTTGACAACGGATATGGAATATATAGAACGTATCGCGCGGGAACGATACAGAATGGTTAAGAAAGGTGAAAAAGTCTTTAGAGTAATCCCCAAAGAAGACTAAGTATATTTTTAAACTCTAACTAATAAAATACACGGACTCAGTTCAGTTTACCGTTTCATAATGGTAGAAGAATAAATTGAAGATTTTATAATTGTTTAAAGTTTCTGTGAAAATAGTAAACCCGGCATAATCCGAAAAAGTACTAGCATCATAAGACTAATCCCCTACTGTGTTATTATATTGGTTTTGAGAAAAGCATCAAGGTAAATCTCTACACGTCTATTTTTAGATTTACCTTCTTCAATTGCCAGGGAGTTATTCGCGACAGTATCCATTGCGACTGCTGGTCGGAATTCACCGTAACCCATGGCGGAAAATTCTTTTTCGGGGATTTTGGATTTTTCGCTTATATATTTTACTATATTTAAAGCCCGGGTAGTTGAAAGATCCCAATTGCTTTCAAATTTGGCATTCTCAGGAACCAAATCACTATCTGTATGGCCTTCACATCGGATTTCAACATTTAGTTCTTTACCCAGTTTAAGTATAGCGGTCATAAATTTGGTATATTTTGGATCCTTTTCAATGTGAAGGAGTTTGGATACTCGAATTATAGCGCCGATTTGATCAAGCAAAGGCAAGGCGCTTGGAAGAACATCAGCCTTCAGGGAATTAAATAAACGGCCGCTGCTTATGGTGAGTTTCACGCCCTTGGTTTCACGTGTTACTTTTAGGTAGTTAGATTCAATCTTTTTCAGTTCGAAATAGGTTTCGTTTAACAATTTATTAATGACATGGTCAATTTGTTTTTCTTCCTCGTTAAGAATAACGAGCAATAGAACAAAGAAGGTGAGCAGTAGGGTGACTAAATCTGCGTAGGTTATTGCCCAGGAAGTATTTTTCGCCCGGGCCTCTTCAGCGGTAACCCCATGGTTTTTCAAAGACATTTTTATTCTTAGTTTGGCCTTTTACTCTCTTGTACAAAAGTCATTAATTTCTCCTGAATTAGAATTGGATGCTCTCTGGCGTGAATACTCATAATTCCCTCCACAATAATATTTCTCAACATGAGTTCTTCTTCAGATCTACGCTTTAATTTCCCGCCAATGGGAAGAAAAACGAGGTTAGAGAGCAAGACCCCATAAAAGGTTGTGATTAAAGCCAGGCCCATTCCTCCTAATAATCCTGCGAATTTTTCAGCAATATCAAAATCTAGGGTCTCAACAAGTCCGACGGTTTTTGTACCTGCAAAATTATTCATCATGATGATTAGTCCTATAATTGTCCCGAGCATTCCAAAAGCAGGTGCATAGGCTCCCATGTAGAAGAAAATTTCCTGACCGCTAGCATGTCTTCGTTCAATGTTTTCCATTTCCAATGCTAGAAATGTTCTTAGGCGTTTTGAATCACGCTCGTTAATGGCCAGTTCGATTCCATTTCTGAGAAATTTATCATCAATTTTATTTAATTCATTCTCTAAGGAAATAAGGCCACTTTTCCTGGCTAATTCTGCTTTTTTTACTATTTCTTTGATAACCAACTGGTATTCATAAGATTCACGGATAAATACTTTTTTTAAAACTTGAAGAACACCAAGTAAACTTTTCATAGAATAGTTTACCAGGGTTGCTGATAAAGTCCCCCCTAAAACAACTAAAAGAGAAGTACCATTAACAAACCAATAAAGTTCCCCGCTGTTTCCGACAATCCCGATTGAAACTATAAAGATTCCAGCAAGTAATCCTACAGCAGTACTCAAATCTATTTTCATTTTTCTTCCTTAAATTATAAAACTCTTTGTAAAAACTAGGTATATTTATCCTATACGCCAACGGGCGTATGTTCAATTTTTTAGAATTAAGGAATATTTACATCTAATAACAATTGAAAACTTAATAAGAATTTTAGGAAGGGTTACGATGAAAAAAATACCAATTCTTTTATTAAGCTTTATTGTCATAGTATCCGCACAGGCACCACTGACCTGGCAGTGGACAGGGCGAGTTCATCCTGAACTGA
>CAJXJG010000146.1 GCA_913054425.1 uncultured Fidelibacterota bacterium | reverse complement strand
TCTGCGAGGTTAAAGCTCTACTGTGACTCAGCCAACTCTTCTTTAAATGTAAATATTGGGTGTAGATTACTTGAAATTTATTCAGATAACAAATCCTTATTTAGTTTCCGACTTAATTTGACCTTTCAAATTGGTTGGCGCAAAAATATTTTGATATTAATTTTTTGGAGTTTCCGGAGTCTTTACGCCTGTCTCTTTTGAATCAATTTGTCCTTCCAGATTTGATGGCGCAAAAATATTTCCATATTGCCCCGTTCCAAGAGAGGTTTTATTTGTTGACTCAACAGAACCGGAAGATGTTTCAGATTTTTGAGCATCGATTTTCTTTTGCATCTCAGCCCTGCGTTTTTTACTAAGTTCTTCCTGGTGTTTTCGTTTTTCTTCAAAAACTTCTATTTTACATTGTTTAACATCGTAGCCGCGTGCCATCCAGGCTGTTCCAAGTCCTGCCACAAATATCAACAATACCAGTACTGTGACAGGATTGCGGAAAATTTTGCTCGCAGTAGCTTTTACTTTAGTTGGTTGCCCTTCTTTTTTGAGAGCAATTTCTCTAGCTTGCTCTTTCCTTTTGAGAACTTCGTGAATAAAGGCTGCAGTCAAGGTCAATCCAATTATGATGACTGCTAAGGCACTTATAGAAGGGTTGATTCCATAGCGAACTTTACTTGCCAAAACAGTGGTCAGTGTACTTTCTGAAACAATGGTAAAAACGGTTGTATTGTAGTTTTCAAATGAGGCCAGAAAAGCCAAGACTGCTGCTGAACCAATAGCCGGTTTCAGAAAGGGGATGAGGATTTTTCGAAAAGTCTGAATATTTGTCGCACCTAAATCGAGTGCGGCTTCCTCCAAAACTGGATCAAAACGCTGTAGCCGTGAAATAAAAACCAACATCGTGTATGCCGATATGAAGGTTGACTGCCCGATGACTGTCAGGACTATACCATCATAGAAAAAAGATTCATATCCAGCATTAAACATCATCCCCATTCGATCCCAAAAAATAAGGGTTGAGATCCCCAACACAACACCGGGGACTAAGATAGTTGAAATGGTAAGGGTGTAGAAAACGGGTCGAACACGATTGCTGAGTTGAGCCAGCATCATGGCACCCGCCAAACCTATAGGGACAGAAACCAACACTACAGCTAGGCCGATAATTAAACTGTTTTTAAACCCATCCATCATTCTGGAATCATTTACCAAAACTCCAAACCATTCTGTGGAAAAACAGTCCCATGGAGAAAGACGTGGAAAAGCGGCACTGTTGAAGGCAGTGATACTCATCACGATCAATGGACCAAACAAGTAAGCAAAAAACAGAATGATATAAAAGCTTGTGGTAAGCCGTAAAAATTTTGCAGAACTCACCGTCCAATCTCCCCGAATTTGACTTTGAAAATTTTCATGATCAGTAAGACAAAAATCACACAAATAACCAAGAGGCTTACCGCATAGGCCGAGCCACGCGGCCAGTTGCTTCCGGTATTAAACCACTGATAAATTATTTGAGTGAACCACAAACTGCTTGGCCCTCCAATTATCTGTGGTAAAGCAAGTGCTCCCGCAGAAAGCATGAAGACCATCGTGCAGCCAGAAGTAATTCCTGGCTTTGCATAAGGAATTACAACACGCCAGTGAATCCGCCACCACGGCGAGCCTAAATCTCGTGCTGCTTCAATTTGATTGCGGTCGAGGCTTTCAACAGCATTATAAATCGGAAAAATCATCAGCAAAATATAGGCATAACTCAAACCTGTATAAAGGGCTATATTTTCTCGCACAAAATCGATCGGCTGATTTAAAATTCCTAAAAATAATAAAATATTGTTAATTGTTCCTTCCTCACCAAACAAAATTCGAAAAGCAAAAGCTCTGAGCAACTCATTGATCCAGAATGGAACTAATAACGAGAGCATCATCAAGCGAGTTACTCCACCTTTGGCTACATGTGCCAGATAATAGGCGACAGGATAACAGAGTATCAGGTCAAACAAAGTCACAAAAACTGCCGCCAGTATAGTACGCGCAAACACAGACACATCGACGATATTGAAAGGGTCCGGATTGTTTGGGCTGCCAAATAATAAAAACTTATAATGCTGGAGTGTATAGATATCTTCCGGACCACCTATTTTTGAAGGATCAATTTGGGTCCAGTTAAAACGGAATGAAAAATCAAACATGAAAATTTGCGGCAAAACAAACATCACCACAATCCAAATAAACGTCACGAGCAACATGTATAACGAAAGGACAACACCGTTGCGTACAAAGAATTTTTGAAACCAGTGAATCATTTTTTCACTCTGCCGCAAGTGGACCAAAAGCTAAGGCTATAGCCAGTTTGGGATCAATCTGAACTTGGATCTTAGTCCCTTCGTCATAAACTTGAGTCGAACCATCATTGATTTGTGACATTTTGATCTTCATCCCCTTCGCTCCTCTGAGAATTAAATGCCAAAAATGCCCTTCAAATTCCTGATGTACTACTTCAGTGTTTATTACATTCTTGGCCAAATTTTTTCCTTTCACAAAACTCATTGCTTCCGGACGCGCAAATACAATGGCCTTATCTCCAACACTCAGTTCACTACCCTCTGCAAGACACGCTTCAAGATCACCTGCATCAGTACTTACGATAACTTTAGAGGATAGAACTTTAGAGATTGTCCCGTGAAAGGCGTTATTTTCTCCAACGAACGATGCAACAAATGCTGTTGCCGGATTATCATATACGATGGTTCCTTCTCCTACCTGCTCAATCAAACCTTCTCGCATCACTGCAACTCGGTCAGACATAGTCAGTGCCTCGCCTTGATCATGAGTGATATATATGAACGTAATTCCGGCACGCTGCTGGATTTCCCTCAATTCAGTACGCATATGTTGTCTTAACTTTAAATCGAGTGCTGAAAGAGGTTCATCCAAAAGCAAAACTTCCGGCTCAGCAGCCAGAGCACGTGCAACCGCCACCCGCTGACGTTGTCCACCGGACAACTCATTGACCATCTTCCCGCCCTGTCTAGGTAAAGCTACCAGTTCTAAAAGTTCCTCTGCCCGCTTCATACGCTCTGCTTTGCCTACACCTTTGACTTCCAATGAAAAAGCAATATTTTCCCACACAGTCATTAAGGGGAAGAGTGCCAGATTTTGGAATATCAAAGCAGTGGGACGTTTATTCGGACCAATGCCCGTCATATCCTTTCCACCTATTCTAACTCGGCCTTCGGAAAGTTCCTGAAACCCGGAAATAGCACGGAGTAAAGTAGTTTTTCCACATCCGGAAGGACCTAAAAAACTAAAAAATTCACCGCCTTTTATTGTTATATCTGCATTCTTTACGGCAGTAAACTCATCAAATTTGACTGAAATATTTTCAAGTGTAACGTCTGCACTCATATTATTTTTGAAGATTAAATTTAATCACCTGGAACAGCTTAAATGCAGCTCCATTTTTTGAAAACTAGTATGGAAGGATATTCTACAATTGTGATAAGAAGTCCAGATTACGAATTATAATTAATAAACTGATATTAAATATTGCAGGACAATGCCCCGCTACTAGAACGGGGCAAAAGTCGCATGTCTCTGACCAGAAAAGATCAGAGAGAATTGATTTTATGCATTTACGAACTTGTTCCGGTATTCCGTCCGCACATCTGCATACCACTGAGGCTCCTTAGGCCACGGCCACAATTTAGCAAGAGATTTACCAGGATATATCTGGTTAAACCACTTACCATAATCGGGACTGGCATGTTTGTCTGCACCCAACACAGCAGAATTATATCCATGTTGACCCCAGCCATCTATACCTCCTCCATCAATAGAGCGTCCTGCTGCCTGAGCGTCAAAACAGAAATCAAGAAAGGCATAAGCTTGGTCTTCATTTTTTGAAGAAGAAGAAAGGCAGAGACCATCCACCCAGGCAAGTGATCCTTCTATAGGTGCTCTGTATACAACGGGCAACCCTTCTTTCATCTGAACGGTTGGTGGCCCATCCCATGTTTGACCAACAACAACCCCCTGGTTCATGAAACCGGTTTTTTGACTGTCAGCATCGTTCCAGAAAAGTTTTACCTGTTTCTTGTTTTTGATGCAGAAATCAGTAACTTTTTGCCATGTCTTGCGCATGACAGCTTCGTCGCCGTAAGCTCGCTTCATTGCACCTGGTTCAAGGGCTCCGGTGGTTTCCATATAAAGACCGGCACCAAGCATTCCGGAATGTGGACGCATCATAGTTTTCCCTTCTACATCCGACTGCCAAATATCACCATAACTAGGCATCGCTACACCGTCTACACTTCTAGGCGGTGTCCACTTGTCATTGCGCCAAGCAATTCCTTCTGTACCCCAAATCTGCGGCAACCAATGCGAACCCTTGCCGCCAAAATTCCACTCATTATCTCCGACAGCAAGCATTGCCGGATTGAGGTATTTGACGTTAGGAATTCGACTAGTATCGATCGGCTGTATCAAACCGAGAGGTTCCCATTGAAGCGAACGCATATTCGTTGGACTTAAAACATCAAATCCACGCCCCTTGGTTGCTTTCATTTTGTTGATAATTTCTTCATTGGAACCGATTCCGGTAAAGTTCATCGTAATTCCGGTTTTCTGCTTGAAAGCTTTGATGAATCCTGGTGGACAATAGTCAGACCAAAGCAATACATTCACTTCTCCGGAAGAAGATAATGCTTTCTTTGGTAGAATCCACGGGCCAACACTGGCCACTGCACCAGTTACGGCAATCCCCTTAACGACCTTTCTTCTAGTAATCGTTTGGGGAACAACTTTTTCTTTCTTTTCCATATACTTTCCTGATTGAAGGATATTGGATGTTACCCGAAAAAAGCAGGAACCGACAACGTATCGGTGCTTCAGACACTCGGGAAAATGTCAGATTCATTTTGATTTGAGAATCTAAACGATTTAATCTACAATT
>CAJXJG010000145.1 GCA_913054425.1 uncultured Fidelibacterota bacterium | reverse complement strand
AATGCAGGACTGATTTCGGTTCCCCGTGCGTCAATCAGTAATCCTGTAAAAACTCCTGAAATTGAAGCAGAAGAATCGGCATTGCCGGAAGCTTGCGGTGACTGTATTTCGTAAGGCGCGGAAAACGCCGTGATTCCCGGATCAGAAGCCAGGACTTCAATCACTTCACGCATTTGCATTTTCATGGTAACATTCACCGAACCGTCTGACATATAACGCGGTGCGCCAACTATTTGCACTTTTCGAATTTTACCCCTGATACTGGTACGGATAATGTCGCTTGCCAACATGCCATCCTGCACGGTTGTCTCAGAATCGAGTTGTGTTGTTTCAATGAGTCGCAATAAATTCCGCATGGCTACTTGTTCAGCTGCAACCAGTGCCGAATAATTACGTTGAGCAACACTCTTGAATTTCAGATTGGGAACACCCAAACCCACGGCATAAAAAACACCGTTTTCCCAATCAACGCAGCCCTCTCTAAATTTCCTGGTGCATTGATCTTGCACATCTTGCGGAAAACAACCGGTTCCTACACAATCCTGTGCTAACGCTGGTGAGAGTCCCATTACACTCACGGCCAAGCCTAAAAAAAACAATTTTTTCATCGTCTTCTCCTTTTAATTTATTTGCATGGATGAACAGGATGAACATGACAAGGACGCATTGCATCCTGTAAATCCTGTTCATCCATGTTCGTTTATAGGGTAGCGTTGACATCCTGTCTACTTGTATTCAGGATGCCCACACCACAATTATTTTAAACACTTTTACTCAAGACATGCACTTCCAGAGTCTTGTGTGCATTTAGTCCCTTTCGGGCCTGTTGCACCAGAGAGTTCCGCCCCCCGGAAATCGGTTCCTCCTATATCGGCGTTTTCGAGGTTAGCTCCTTTGAGATTTGCCCACATCAAGTTGGCACCACTCAAATTGGCACCACTCAAATCTGCACCACTCAGATTTGCCCCTCCTAAATTTACTCCATTCAAATCTGCATCTATCAACTTCCAGCCTTGTAAATCTGCTTTTTCCAAATTACAATCCGGACAGCGGTTGGTTTTTTTTAATTGATCCAATAGCGTCTGCAATGGAACTGGCGGTGGCGGCTCCGGCTCCGGCTCCGGCTCCGGTTCTGCCTCAACCTGTTCCTGCTTTTCAGGAAGATATTCCGGTTCAGTCTCCAGCGATGGTTCCTGCAAAAATAAAAAAACAACATATCCAACTACCGCCAATCCAATTAAAGCAAACAGGTTTTTCATTTCTCTTCTCCAGTTACAAATCTTGGTTTTAATAAATCGATGTCAGCATCCACTCATAATCGGCATTTCATAAGTCTTCCTTGTCAGAATCGCCTTGGCGATACGGGATGAATCAGGCTTTGTTAACTCTTCAAGGAAAAAACTGCTCATCATCGATATTCATGGTAATTCTGATCTTCATTTTCCTATAAAATTTTTCATATGGATTAAAGCTACTAAAATGCAAATCTATTTTTCATTTTCAATGATCATCTTTTCAAATTTATTACTACGAATTTTACTGACAACATAATCGATATTTTTTACTGTTTTTTCTATTTCGTCTTCTTTCTCCATATTTTGCCTAACCACATTCATATTATCTATAATGATACCAATAACAAGGTTCATGATTACTAAGCCGTTTATAACAATGAATGAAAGAAAATATATAAGGGACGTTATCGGCATAGCAGACGGTGAGTTACAAAGGTGCCCATAATTTGTGTATCCGTAGTCTTTACACCCATACATCTGGATAAACAATATGTCTGTCCAGCCCTCAAAAGTTGTCTGCAAAAGTGAACTCATACTGACTGCCAGGTTGCCAAAGTTAATTGGGTCGTTTTCTGAAAATAGTGTAGTACCGATTACACCGTATACATAGATCAGCAAGAATACAAGTACACATACGAATCCTGTTGGTTTAATACTCCGCGCAAGTGAGAGGCAAATGATCCTAAGCTGGTGAATATCTCTTAAAATTCTGGCCAAACGAGCCAGTCTTAATAACCTCAAGACGAATGGATAAGTCCCGAATGGCAGAAAAGAACCAACAACCAGACTCAAGTCGAATACATTCCAACTATTAAAAAAGAAATCCTTAGGTTTGTCCCATGTTGCCAAAAAACGAATTAATATCTCTGTTAAAAAAATGTATTGCACCACGAGATTAATTGTATGGAATTCAAATGCAAATTCACGGACAAACTTTTTATTGGTTTCTATTCCTACAAAGACACTGGTTAATACAATAATTGTGTTTATAAAGATGTTGAAGTTAGGGCTAAGTACTATTTGTGAACAAAATCGTCTTATACCGAACTTTTCAATATGTTTATCAAAATCGGATTCTACTTCTAGATTTTCCAGAAGAAGTTCGTAAATAATTGCCTCCTGTTTGGTAAATTTATTGTCTATCAGGATAATTTCCTCAACCATTAATTTGATTTTATTTTTTTCTTCGATACTAAGTGAACTCATGTTCTGAAGATTTTCTCCAATCTTTAATATCTGATCCTCAAGTGAAAGACCCCGAAGGTTTTTTTGTGCTTCAAAATGATAATAAACGATATCTGGCCCCATATACTTTTTCCAGATATGAATAAAATCTTGCATACTGGCGATTTCTGATTTAGAAGCATAACTCAAAACATGGAGGTATTCGAAAAGTTCAATGCTGGGGGATATTCGTAAAGATTTATCATAAAGATGCTTTTTGGCAATCTCATAAAATATTCTTTCCGCCGGAAAGATTTGGTGATCAACAAAAATAATTTCTTCTATCAGCAAAATAATTTTATTCTTGGTATCTTCATTTTCTTCTTCCAGCTTTTTTATGCTTTTAACAGCAAGAGCAAGTTTTTTTTCATCATTAAGAGGTTCTAATATATTTTTTGCCAATTCTTGTTGGTCTTCGAAATTACACACAATATGTTTATCAATTAATTTTTTAAAATGATTGTTTTTGTCTCTCCTTGGTGGTGTAATCAGGCTCAGCGTGTTAATGAGAATAAATAATTCAATTGGATTTTTAATTATTTTTATCATTATAATTTACCTCGGTTTTTTATGACACTTATAATTTGAATTTGTTCAACATTTCAGTGAACTCAGCAACACCCCATTGTTGAGAGCCTGCGTAATAGCCAATAGCCAGCAATGCGAACAGAAACAATAAGCGGAAAAGAATCATTGAAATCAAAATATCTCCTTCTAGTGATGGCTGTACAACATCCAAAAAAATTGCGATCGCCGATGGCGTGAATCCCCTCAAAAGCCTTCTTTAATCATCTAAAATTTTGTTATAAAAAATTATCAACATAAGGAACATTTTTATTACCACCAGCTCCAGCCCTTGTTTTGTTTTGCTGCATCTCCCATGAGGATTTCAATCTTATTGATATATCCAAGCGTTTCCTTATCACGCCATCGAGAGACCTTAGGTGCAATTGATTTGATGCTCTCCCAGTCCTTACCGTTGAAACCATTCTTTCTGCTGACCTTCTGGGCCCTGAGGATGGTGCTAAACCCTGCGTTGTAACTGCCGAACATGAAACGGACTCGATCCAAAAAAACTCGGTCTTCTTTCCATTTAGCAAACAGATAAGAATCATAATAAATTCCTGCGGCAATGTTCCATCTGGGATCAGTTACTTTTCTCAGTTCAGGATTCTTCTTTTTTAATTCAGCAAATGTACGCGGCATCAACTGCATAATACCTTTTGCGTTTGTCCAGCTTTGTGCATTTTCACGAAGACCGGATTCTGCAATGCCTTGTGCTTTAAACCAATGCCAGTCAAAAGCAGGTCCGAAAAAACGTTTAGAATACTTGCGAAAATGAGTGTCATATTTTCGAGTCCAATGGCGATCTGTGACTTCCGGCATTTCTTCTGCAAAAAGCAGTGGATGCAAAGTAAAAAAAACCGCCAAAATAATTGCTTTTTTCAACATCAGTTTAATCCCAAGCCAATCACCAGTCCGATTGCCACACCAATGCCGATGAAAATGCTGCCGACAACATGCCCCACAGCCTGGTTACCCTTACTTAATTCCTCACCTGTGTCAAATGGTGTCAAGTGATCCAGCCACTTGTAACCAAAATACATAAAGACCAGTGTGATCAACCCTCCGCCTATTGCATAACTGAAATTCATAAAAATAATAATTGGTTGCATTTTTTCTCCTTTTTGCAGTGATGAGTTTCTTAAAACAATAAAAATACTTTGCTACCGCTATCGCCCTTGAAAACGTCAGTGTTACTCGGTTATTGTGGAGCTTATAGTTCGAAGATGCTCAATATTTCTGTGAACTCCGCATAGGTTGATCTATTTCAAACATCATATGTGTAATCTTCTCGCAGAAACTTAAAAGCATATTCTTCAGTTTTCTCAATATCGTTTTCTAAATTGTTCAGGGCTGATTTTATTGTTCCACTTCGAACATCAATTATGAGCCTCTTGTCCCAGTGATTTTTTGCGTTATCATAGGCTTTTTGCAGAATATTTTGAATAGATATTTTTCGTTTCTCGTAGATTTCCTTATTCAATTTACAAATATCGAATCTATCGGGAAAACCTGCTGTAGCTGGTTTATCTCTACCTTTATAGATTCTACAGGGACTACTTTTAACATCGGTTATATTCGGTATTTTATACTCAGTTTCATAATCTTTCAAAATCGCCCAAAATACAATCTATATCTTATTCCCTTTTTGTCCTGTAGCTGCAGTAAAAATCTTATGTTTAGAAACATAAACAACAAAACTGCCCTCCAAAAACTTTATTTCTATATCATCAGGCATAAATTATTTAATCTCATTAATAAACTGTTCGGTAAAATCGGGTCCTTCCTCTCCCATACCCTAATTTTGAAGACTTCTCTTAAGACTGTCCCAGTCAATCAACCACACCCTTTTGTAACTTCCTTTTTCCCGTGTAGGTAATTCTGCCTGCTGTCCC
>CAJXJG010000144.1 GCA_913054425.1 uncultured Fidelibacterota bacterium | reverse complement strand
GGATACCCCATAATTTGCGTCAACTTTGTTGATTTTACTGAAGGGAGAAAACGTGATTTATGGTTAAAACACCAACCTGTCGATAATATTATTCTGAGTGGTATTCAAAGGGGTAAATAAATACACCCATTACGATGCTGTTTTCAGAATGCCGGTGCATTACTACGTCATAAACCATAAAGGTAAACAGTTAGGTCTTGAATTCAGGAAATCGGAAAACTTAGGACCTGTCTTGGAGAAGGTATATCAATCTTTTTCGTTAACCATAACAAAAAAGAGTGTAATAAAACCTTTTAGCTTTTTAACAGCCGACAATGAATAAACCAACAATAAGACAACCCACCGTATTTCTGCCCATAGCGATGTCACTTATTGCTCTATCCACGATGCTTATTCACTTTGCATTATTCCGCATTGTCCACGAGTCCGATGAAGGGACTGCTGCCCATATTTTTTAGATTCTTATGGTTGTACAAATACCGACTGTGGCTTTGTTTGCAATGAAGTGGTCACCGCGCACCACATCAGACTCTGAAGTTACTTGTTTTACACGGTGGTTTTGTGCTGGCAGCAATTTAAGCTGTCTTGTTGTTAACGTAGCCTCTTGGGTAAATTAGTATATGTATAAGATCATTTTACCATTATTCATTGTCTGTCTTTTGTTTGCTGACCGCCGGATTCCGGCAGAATGGGAAACTCAGGATGCAATTTGGCTTCAGTGGCCCCTGCAATTTGAACATTGGATGAGATCTGAAATGGCAGAAACGATAAGTACAATTCAAGAATATGAATCCGTACACCTTATTGTTCAGAACCAAAATCATTTGACACAAGCGCAAAACCAAATACAAAACCAGGGTGGTGATCCTGATGATGTGACCTATCATATTCAAATTCATAATAACGCCTGGCTCAGGGATAACGGTCCTGTTTATGCTGAATCAGATGATCAGCTCATCATTCAAAATATGGAATTTGACGGATGGGGTGGTTTGGTTAACGATTTTGAAGAAGATAATGGAATTCCATGTCAAATGGCAGAATGGTTGAACATGGAATGCGAAAACCTTGATTTTATTATGGAACGGGGTAATTTAGAATTCAATGGTGCAGGTACATTAATCTCAAATTGGGATTGCTGGATCGACAGAAACCCAAGCCTGAATCAAACAGAGCTGGAAGTAATTCTTATGGATATCTGGGGTCTCAATCAAATCGTCTGGACTTATGGTCATTCTCAGTACGATGTCACCACGGGCCATATTGACGGTGTAGCAAGGTTCATCAATGATTCCACTGTAGTGGTTTCTCAATATTCCGATTCAAATGATGAAGATGCCTGGATTTCTGAGGCAGCAGCTGTATCCATTGCAAATGCTGGATTTAATGTCATTCGAATTGATATGCCTGGTTACATAAATTATTATGGATATATCGTTCCTGCAATCTATGTGAATTGGCTTCAAATAAATGGAGCCATTATCGGAAATGCTTATAATGTTTCAGAATGGGATACTGAAGCACAGGAAACTCTGGAATCATTTTTTCCTGGGTATGATGTGATACTGCTTTTCACTCCGGAAGTGAATCTATCAGGTGGCGGAACACATTGTATTACGAATGACCAGCCTTCATTTACCCCTATTTCAAGTTTGGAATTGGATCATAGTGCAGGATGGAATATGATTGGCTTACCCCTTGAGGTTGAAGACGCTTCATACACTATTCTATTCCCTGAGTCAATAGAAGGGACTTTATACTCTTTTAATGATGGATATAACCTCGAAACAAGTTTGATACAAGGTGAAGGATACTGGTTGAGATTTAATGAAGCTGGCAGTAATACTATTACTGGTAATCCAATTAATGAACTCACGATTGGTTTGAATGAAGGATGGAATCTTATTTCGGGTATTACCAATTCACTTCATTTTTTACATATACACGATCCTGACGGATTGATTATCCCGGGTACGATCTATGGTTTTACACCAGAGGGCTATTCGGAAGCAGAGATTCTTCACCCCGGAAAAGGATATTGGATTCGAGCAAATAATTCAGGTTATGTATCTTTGATAAGTAACCCAGAGCTATTACCAGCAGAATGCTATATTGTACCTGAAGTAGGTCCTTGTGATGGAATATGTCCAACATACTATTACAATCAAGATAGCGATGAATGTGAAGAGTTTATAACTGGATGCTGTGGAGTTGAAGCATTTGATACTATGGAAGAATGTATTAGCACTTGTGAATAACTTACTCATCCTGTATTGGCAGCAGGGTAAGCTAAGGGAAAATATATGAGTAATAATAAAATCAGAGAATTAGAAAATAGAATTTTTGAATTAATGCAAGAACTTCAAAAACTTCAAAAAGAAAATGTAAAACAAGAAGTAAAAAACTATGATTTTTCTACCTTAAATGGTAAATCAAATTTGTTAGATTTTTTTGAAGATAAGGATAGGTTATTGGTTATACATAATATGGGGCAAGGTTGTCGATATTGCACATTGTGGGGTGATGGTATAAACTCATTTTTACCCCACCTTGAATCAGTAATTTCAGTTATTTTAGTTTCAAAAGATTCTCCAAAAGAACAACGTAAGTTTGCAAATGATAGAAATTGGAATTTTAAAATGGCCTCTCATAATGGAAAAGAGTATATGAAAGACCAAGTTAATGATGAAAATTATGATAATGCGCCGGGTGCAGTTTTATATCAGAGAAAAAATAACAAAATATACCGAAAAAATGATTGTGCTTTTGGACCAGGAGATATTTATTGTTCAATTTGGAGTTTTCTTAGTCTTGCAGGTATAAGTGATAATGACTGGACTCCTCAATTTAGTTATTGGAAACGTCCTGAAAAATTAGATGATGGTGGTAAAAATATAATTTAACTCATCCTGCTTTGAAAGTAGATAACTAAACCTACCTCTTTTAAATAAGTGGGAATGGAATGAAACATACCCACCGGTATCCCGTATCATTACAAAAATTCAATTTAATCTTTGTAAATTAGATGAATAATACAATGATAACTCACAATATTAACTTTAATACTGTTTCAGATAATAGGTGTTGATCATTTGGGTAAAAATGGACTTCATAATTATTAAACGAATATTATTTTTGCTCCCTTTTATGATTGGGATCAATCTCTCTTATACTCTGGAGGAGGCAATTGAAATTGCTCTTAAGAATAAGGAGGCATTGAAAGCCTCAGCATTGGATTTAAAATCTTCCAAACAAGAAGTTAAAGGATCTTACAGCAGGATTTTGCCATCACTTCGGTTCTCGGGTAACATGAACGAGTCTCTGTTTCCAGTACAGACAGGGGGTTATAATCCAGAAACGGGGGAGTTGACACTGGATAATATCAGCAGCCAAACCAGTGCCTCATCCAGCATTTTTCTATCTCAGAATATTTATGATGGGGGTGTTTGGTGGAATACCATACGCCAGGCCAAAAACAATTATCGTATAGCTGAACAGTTTGACCGCCAGGTGATTACCAATATTATTCGAAATGTACAATTTACCTATTTTAATTATTTTAAGGCTTCGCAACTATTAGTTGTAGCGCGATCTAATCTCATGAGTTCACAACAGCAGTTAGCATTGGCGGAACAAAAATATGAATTGGGCTCAGCGAAAAAAACAGATCTATTAAAAGCAGAAGTTCGATTTGGCCAAGCCAAAGTAGATGTAATAAATAATGAAGCCAACCTTCAAAATGCATATCGCACATTGAAAAATGCCATGGGTTTAATTGGTTCCGATCAAAATTTTTCTATAGAAGAAGTAGAAATACCCTTGGAGATTATTCCTGATTTTGAAACTGGATTTGAACTTATTCAAAAATTCAATCCAAGTGTTAAAGCAAAACAATATCAAATCACAAGTGCAGAACTCAGCGCAAAGATTGCCAAAGGATCCCGATTGCCTACCATTAGTGCAAATGCCAGTTATTCCGGCAATGCAGAAACTCTTGGTCATGCAATTGCCAATAGCTATAATGATCAAAAACGGTTCAATACAGGTCTGTCTATATCCATTCCAATCTTTTCAGGGAACAGTATCAGTACTCGAATTCAACAGGCAAAGATTGCTGTAAATAAACAAGAATCGGAATATTTAACCCAACTTCAAGATTTATCCGTCCAATTGCAAAGTTCGTTGGATCAATTGAATAATTACAAGGAAATTATTCCAATCAATGAAACTATTCTGGTATCTGCCGACGAGGATTTAAAGTTGGCACAGGTGAGATATACCCAAGGATCCACAATTATTTTAGAAGTTTTGGATGCACAAGTCTCGGTAGTGCGAGCGAGATCATCTCTGATTCGATCTAAATATGATGCTTATATTGAACAAGCAAATTTGAAAGCCCTTTTGGGAACACTGGACACGGATAAATAATTTAGAGGAGAAAACAGTGGCTAAGAAAAAATTAACCAAAAAGAAAAAGTGGATCATTTACGGTGGCATTGGTGCGCTGCTCATCCTACTGATTGTGGTGATTTTGGGTAAAAAGGAGGATAATGCTATCAAAGTGGAAACGGAAATAATTGTTCGCCAAACGATCATTCATAAAGTGAATGCAAGTGGAAAGATTCAACCGGAAACAGAAGTAAAAATCAGTGCCACTTCTTCAGCATGGATAGATTCCATTACGGTGGAGGAAGGGGATCATGTGAAAAAAGGTCAGCATTTGATCACCCTGGATCGGAAACAATTATTGTCTAATTATAATTCGGCTGCGTCCTCTGTCCGATCTGCGAAAGCACGGTTAAAACAGGAATTGGCCAGCAAGAAACGTGTGGAATCCATGTATGAACAGAATCTGGCATCAGATCAGGAATTGGAGGCAATTCAAGCATCGTACGAAATCGCAAACAGTTCCCTTGCACAAGCAAGATCCCGCCTTGAATCAAGGGAGGATGATTTGAACAAAGCACGTATTGTATCACCTCAAGACGGGATTGTTACCGC
>CAJXJG010000143.1 GCA_913054425.1 uncultured Fidelibacterota bacterium | reverse complement strand
AGGAAAAAGAACAAAATAAATAATAAACAGTTACCTATTATACTTTTTAAGGATTTGTACTAACCGGTCATGGGGTAGTGCATGGGCTAGATTATCATCTGCGCCTTTCATTGTTTCAGCAGCTATAAGTGCGTTGATAATTGCTTCTTCAGTAGCATGAACTGTAGCTTCAAATACGGGATTTAACAGTCCATTCGGCAGCATTTCTACCTGTGCAATTTCAGATGGAAAACCATCTCCCTCGTTGGCGGTTGAAAATGCAATAAATATATCGCCAGAACCATCGTGGGCCACGGTTCCAACACGTGCGATACCTAAGGGTACACGCCTTGCCAGTCTTTTAAGCTGGTGGGACATCAAAGGAACATCCGTAGCTAGAACCACAATAATAGAGCCATCCCCTTCATTGAAATTTTTGTCGGAAGTTCTCTCGCGTTTAAGATCAGTAATTTCTTTCCCTACAGGTACACCGGCTATGGTTAAGTCTTTCCGGGCCCCGTAATTGGCTTGGACAAGCACACCAAGCGTGTATTCGTTTTCATGTATTGAAAAAATTCTTGATGCAGTGCCGATTCCTCCTTTAAATCCATGGCACATCATCCCGGTTCCTCCGCCAACGTTGCCTTCTGAAACCTGCCCGTTTTTTGCAGTATTCAACGCTTCAAACACATGAGAATCCTGCACATGGAAACCATTTATATCATTTAAAAATCCATCATACGTTTCTGCCACCACAGGCAAAGACCACCAGTATCCGCTTGGATCAGGCTCCCCTTCATCAATTCTCCATTTTATGACTGCATCCCTGACCACACCAACACTATGTGTATTTGTAATCATGACCGGGCCTTCTAAAAGTCCTGATTCTTCAATCCATGTTGTTCCTGTCATTTCTCCATTGCCGTTCAGGCTGTACCATCCCGCAAAAACAGGATCCTGCAAACTTTTATTACCGCGGGGTAAAACAGCCGTTACGCCTGTTCGAATTGGACCCTTGCCTAATATTTTTTTACCGGACCCCTTAATAATGGTACTGTGCCCCACGGTGACACCTGCGACATCGGTGATGGCATTATTTGTACCAGGCACACCATTAAAAGGGATTCCCAGGTCTCGAGCCCTGTTTTTACCTGAAAGAACAGATGAATAAAGTATCATAAAAATACTGATAAATTTAATGTATGATTGCATAGTGCTGGGCCTCATTCAATTATATAGTGTTAAGGGAAAGGATTTGACGAGCTTCAGATGGAGTAGCGGGTGTTCTATCGTACGTTTGACACAGCTCAGCCACGCGCGCTACCAATTCTGCATTGCTTTTTGCAAGTCGTGTCTTATCATACTTGATATTATCTTCCAGCCCTGTGCGGCAATGTCCATCTAATTCCAGGGACCAATGATTGATATCAAGCTGACTTCTGCCTATCCCGGCAGCTGTCCATGTTGCATCAGGCAGCAAGCGTTTTAATTCAGCAACTTCAAACTCTAATATGTTTTTTATTGCTGGAAGAGCATTCTTCAACCCAAAAACGAATTGGACATGGATAGGCATATTTAACAATCCTGCGTTTGCCATATCAACAGCAGTATATAACATGGCCAAATCAAACACTTCTATTTCTGGTTTGATATTGTATTCCAGCATGGTTTGAGCCAAGCCGTGAATGAAATTAGGGGGGTTTTCATAGATGCTGGTTGGGAAATTAACGGACCCGGTAGCCAGGGATGCCATATCGGGCTTCAGGTAAAGCATAGGGCTTCGTTCTTCCAGGGAGCGTCCCCGTCCTCCAGTTGAAAACTGAACGATCATATCTGGACAATGGTTTCGTACACCGTTTAAAAACTCAGAAAACTTTTCCGGGTCAGATGATGGTTCTTCGTTCTTATCTCTTACATGAACGTGTACAAGTGATGCGCCAGCTTCAAACGCTTCCTGGGTTGATTCAATCTGCTCTGTTACTGTTATTGGAATAGCAAGTGTATCTTTTTTTCGGGGAACAGACCCTGTTATGGCGACGGTTATGATACAAGGCTTACTCATCTGATAACCCATCTAACACAGTTTCCATAATATCCACCGCAATATCGATTTGGCTCTTTTGAACGATCAATGGAGGAGTCAGACGCACTGAATATTCACCGCACCCCAAGACTAAGAGACCTTCCTGGAAACACTTTTGCTCAAATTGGTAAGCAGCATCATGGGATGGCTGGTCATCTTGGTAAAGATCCATAGCAATCATAAGCCCCTTCCCTCGAATATTCTTCACACATTTATATTTGGTTTCCAGCTTCGATAATCTCCTTAATAAGTAGGGTCCCATTTTACGTGCATTGTCCATCAGTTCATTTTCCACCAAAGCAAGGGTTGCCAAGGATGCGGCACAAGAAACCGGATTTCCTCCAAAAGTACTGCCATGGCTGCCCGGGGGCCAGCTCATGACTTCATCGGTCCCTAAAATTGCACCAATGGGCATTCCAGAACCGAGCCCTTTGGCCAGTGTGATAATATCAGGTATAACACCCCAATGCTCAACGGCAAGAAATTTCCCGGTACGTCCAACCCCGGACTGGATTTCATCCGCAACAAGTAAAACCCCATACTCATTGCACACTTCCCGCAACTGTGGTAAAAATTCATCGGGGGGTATGATATATCCGCCTTCTCCCAAGATGGGTTCTACGAAAATGGCAGCGAAGGATTCCAGTTCCAACCCAGATTTTTTTATTAATGCGACTATCTCATCTGCCCGCAATCCAAAAGGGACATGGTACACACCGGGGAGAAATGGACCAAAACCATTTTTCTGGACTGGTTTAGAATCGGTCAGGCTTAAAGCACCATAGGTTCTGCCATGGAACGCTCCTTCAAATGCTAAGATATGCTCTCTCTTAGTATGGAACCTGGCCAGCTTTATTGCCCCATCCACCGCTTCTGCACCGGAATTACTCAGGAACACTTTCCAGTCTTTGTTACCAGGGGCAAGAGACTGAAGTTTTTTGCAAAGATCTGTGTAGGCCGGGTAATAAAAGTCAGTCCCACAAATGTGGAGTAAATCTTGGGATTGTTTTTGGATGGCATTGATGACTAATGGATGACAATGACCCGTGCTGGTCACGGCAATCCCTGCCATGAAATCCAGAAAGGTATTGCCATCCAAATCTTCTATAAACATTCCTTCAGCACGTTTAATCACTAAAGGATATTCTTTAATGAGTGATGGTGAAGAGACACCGGTGTCTCTTTTTATTATTTTTTCAGATTCTGGTCCAGGGAGGGGAGTAAGTATTCTGGGCGTGTTTAACATGATTTAAGTCATAACCGTTCGGCTTTGTTCACGCATGAATTGGGTGACATAATAAGGGCCGCAGCATCCTTTGCCCGTTGACCCGCTGGATTGCCAGCCGCAGAACGGCTGTACGCCTGGCCAGGCACCGGTTGTGGCCCCACTGCGGCGGTTTACATAGGTTACACCGGCCCGGATTGTATTAAAAAACAAATCTATTTCTTCTTGGTCTTCACTGAAGAACCCAGCGGTAAGGCCGTACTCAGTGTCATTGGCAAAGGTAAGGGCTTCTCCAAGGTTTTTCACAGACCTGATATATAGAATGGGACAAAAGAGCTCTGATTTTACTAATGGGTGATCTTCTTCTAGATTGGTGATAATCGTTGGTTCTACGAAAAATCCATTGTCAAGGTTACTACGTGAATAAAGTTTGCCTCCTGTCAATACAGTTCCATCCTTGTGCGCCGAATCTACATAGGATTGAAAATCATTGTATGCGTTTGAATTAATTAAGGGGCCAAGGAATGTATCCTGATCGGTGGGATCTCCAATAATAAGAGATTTTGTTTTATGGAGTAGTAGTTCCAAAAACTCGTGAAATACAGATTCTTCAATATATGCTCTTGAACAGGCGCTGCATTTTTGTCCTCCAAAACCGAATGCTGATCTCATAATGCCTTCCGCAGCAGTATCCAGATTTCCGTTTTGTGTCACAATGGCTGGATTTTTCCCTCCCATTTCTATAATGCAGGGCTTAGGATAATGTTTAGAAAATCGTTGATAAATATCCATACCTACAATTTTAGACCCCGTAAAGACAAGCCCATCCACATTATCATTGGTGACGAGCTCTTCCCCAATAATAGAGCCTGCACCGTTCAGCAGATTAAATACACCGTCTGGCAGACCCGCTTCAACAAACACCTTGTTAAGCAATACACCTGTCCATGGGGCATCGCTTGAAGGTTTATACACAACTGTATTTCCTGTAGCCAAAGCACCAGCTGCCATTCCTGCTGATAATGCCATAGGAAAATTGAAAGGTGCAATCACACCCCAGACCCCAAAAGGAACCAAATATCCCATCACATTTTCATTAGCTGCCAGTCGATCCATTTGCCGAACAAAACCATTGTTTTCTTCCATGATTTGACAATAATAGCTAATAAGGTCTGCTGATTCTTCAACATCGCCCAGGGCTTCCAGACGGTTTTTACCAACTTCTAAAGTCATAACAGCTGCCAGATAATATTTACGATCTCGGATCAGACCCGCCGCAGTCTGTAATAGGGCACATCTCGCTTTCCATCCCATTTGATTCCAGGCCGCAAAGGCATCTTTTGCCGCCTGCACAGCTTGGGCCGTCTGCTCGTGTGTTGCCTGAGTAAAGTATCCTAAAATGTGATTTTGATTTATGGGGCTCCTGAGTTTTAAAGTATTCGCCCCTTGGATTGTTTTACCGTTTACCCAATTCGAGTGATTATTTCCGCAATCGTTTTTTACATTTATAAGAGCACTATCAAATTCCTGATGTACTCTCTCCATTTGATTTGTATTCAAAGTAGAGTAAGTGATCTTAAAAGACTTGGATTTTGTTTTCATATACTCAGAAGTGATAATTTAATTAAGCAAATTACATTACAAATTAGACATGTAGTTTGGATACTTTTTCGATAATGTCATCTGTTACATTAATGCCAAATCGATTGCCAAT
>CAJXJG010000142.1 GCA_913054425.1 uncultured Fidelibacterota bacterium | reverse complement strand
TGGGATATAAAAAAAGAGGTGCTACCAACAGACTTTTGGTAGCACACTTCACAAGGCTTACCGCAATGAACATTAGATTACGCCTAGGCGCTCTGCAACTAAAAATCCATATTACGGTTGATATGGATAAAATTTTTGTTAATACGGAATGAAGGGTTGGTAAGCCGGGTTACTTAACCTATCATCACTCTTCTGCATTTACTTTTGGATTAGGAAAGCTGACCGAACAGGTTTGTATGCGGCTAGAATCATAATGATGAAGTACCAATACCAATCTAAACTGAGTACTGGGGACCACAGCTTAGCAAATAATAATGCAAACGCAAATGCGCTTGTTTTGATTAAAGCTATTTCTTTATAACCTGCTTTGTACTCTAAAAAAATTTTAAACATCGCTTATTTCCTTTAATTGAACTCCTAAAATTTACATACTTACATTAGAATGTGTGGTGAGATTGACTTATGATATATGCAGAACAAATTTATCCACAGGAATCAATCTGTAACTGAAAATAAAATAGACCATCAATAGTAATAATTTTTTTCATGAATTCAGTTTATGATTTATACATGCTATCAATCAAATCTTGATTGTTCGCAGTCACTACTTTTCTTTTCACCTTTAACGTGGGTGTCACTTCATCTTTGTTCTGGTCCAGCTCTTCCTCAAGAATATGGAATTTTTTTATGGATTCGTAGGAAGCCAATTCTTTATTCTTTTCTTTTATCACATGGTTCAGTAGATCGATGACTTCTTCTTTTTTAGTCAAGTCTCCTAAGTCCTGGTAAAGGATTTTTCGATCCCGGGCAAACTTGGTAATCTCATCCTCATCCAATGTTACCAGCATGGTTAAATAGGATTTCTTGTCTCCAATGACCATGGCCTGAGAAATATAGGGACTGGTTTTCATCAGGTTTTCAATATTCTGTGGTGCCACATTTTTTCCACCGGATGTAATGATAATATCTTTTTTCCGATCCGTAATAAACAAATATCCTTCTTCATCAATATGACCCACATCGCCGGTATGAAGCCAAAATCCACCTTCACTATCGGGTTTTAATAATTCGTTGGTGGCTTCTTCATTTTTATAATACCCAGCAATGTTTTGTTCGCCGCGACAGCAAATTTCACCATCCTCCATAATCTTCAACTCCGTTCCGGGGATGGGGATGCCAACAGAACCGATTTTCGTCTTGCCTTGTGATTGTGTTGTAATGATTCCCGATGTTTCTGTCATCCCATATGCTTCATATACATCCAATCCCACCCAATTAAAAAATTGAATAATTTCCCTTGAGATAGGCGCCGCACCTGTAAGAATAGTTCGAATATTTCCGCCAAAAATATCTTTAATCTTATCAAGAATTAAAAACTTGGCTACTATTAACCTGGTCTTCAACCACAAGCCGGGGGTCTTTCCAGATTCCCTGTTTTCACAGTAATCTTTACCCACATCTATCGCCCAATGAAATAACCTTTTTTGAGTCCAGGTTGCATCACCAATCCCGGTCATAATCCTCGCATAAAATTTCTCCCAAACCCGGGGCGTTCCAAAAACGACAGTGGGGCCTGTTTGGCGAATATTTTGGGGCATATCTTCTATGCTTTCTGCGAATGCTGCAGGATGTCCGGAAAAAAACCGGATGAAATGACCAACCAATCGCTCCGCAATATGGGCCAAAGGTAAAAAACACACATAGAAATCGTCACTTTTTATGTTTATTGCTTCAGGTAAATATCTTGCGCTGGCAATAATATTTCTGCTGGTATACATACCGGCCTTTGGATTTCCAGTGGTACCGGATGTATATGTAAAACTTATCAAATCATCCGGCTGACTCGTGGATATCAATTCTTCAAATTTGTTGGGGTGAGTTTTTTCATAATCACGTCCTAATTCCAGAAACTTTTCAAGGGATAAAACATTAGGAAAATTTGTGGGATAATAACGATCAAAAACGACTATTTTTTTTATATTGGGTAAACGGTCCCAAATTGCCAGCATTTTATCTAATTGCTCCTGATCCTCTACAAAAGCAAGAACACTTTCACTTTGATCGGCAATATAGAACACTTGTTCTTCTGTATTTGATTGATAGATTGGAGCTGTCACGCAACCTGAAGAAATAATACCCATATCACACATGACCCATTCAGGACGTGTTTCACTCAAAATAGAAATTTTATCACCCTTATTAATACCGGAAGCCATAAGTGCATTGCCAATCTCTTTTGAAAATGTTCCGTATTCACTCCAGTTTAAGGATTTCCACACTCCTCCCTGTTTGTGCCAAATCGTTGTTTTTTCAGGAAATTTTTGTACCTGTCGCCAAAAAAGTTTTGGAATCGTATTATATTTATTAAAATCGATATTCATTATGCACCCCACAACTTTGCCCGCCGGGTATATTTTCCTTCGCCTAAATATTGTTCCCTCACTTTTTCTTCTTCATATAGTTCATCATAGGTACCGCTTAAAAATATTTTACCTGAAGTAAGCACATAGCCGTAGTCAGCAATTTTCAACGCCTGGTTTACGTTTTGTTCAACCAGAAGAATAGTCACTCCCGACTTATGAAGATCTTTAATAATGGCAAAAATATCCTGTACCAATTTTGGAGAAAGCCCCAGTGACGGTTCATCCAAGAGCAAAAGTTTTGGATCCAGCATTAACGCTCTCGCAATAGCCAGCATTTGCTGTTCACCGCCGCTTAATGTGCCTGCCCGCTGACTGCCTCTTTTGGATAAGATAGGAAAATAACCTGTGACTTTTTTAATCCGCTCTGCAAACAGTTCTTTGTCTTTAATGAGAAATCCGCCCATCATTAAATTTTCATACACAGATAATTCAGGGAAAATCCGTCTGTTTTCTGGTACAAGTGAAATCCCCAGTTTAATAATGTCTTCCGGTTCTTTACGCCCTATTTGTATGTCATTGAAATGGATCGTACCATATTCCGGTTCGGTGATGCCACAAATAGTTTTCAGGATAGTCGTTTTACCAGCACCATTGGCACCTAGAATGCACACAAGCTGACCAGCTTTTACAGCAAGAGAAACACCGTGGAGCGCTTTAATCTTGCCGTAAAAAGTTTCTACGCCAATCATTTTAAGCATCTGCGGCTTCTCCTAAATAGACTTTGATTACATCCGGGTGATTTTTCACCTCCTCCGGTTTACCCATGGCCAGGATTTTACCGGAATCTAAAACACAGATTTGATCAGAAATACTCATAACCAGATTCATATCATGCTCAACAACCAAAACTGTAATATCAAGGACATCTCTGATTTCAGTAATGATCTTTGCAATTTCTAATGTTTCCTGATTATTCATCCCCGCTGCCGGTTCATCCAGCAAAATTAGTTTTGGTTTACAGACTAATGCTCGGGCAATTTCTACCAGCTTCTGAATACCATAAGGCTGCCCGCTTAAATATTTCTGCTCAAGATTAGCAATCCCCAAAAAATCCATCACGTCCAAAGCAAGTGCTTCTTCCCGTTCCCGTTCACGTTGAGACAGCCAGCGATTAAACGTATCCTTGGTTGTCAACCTGCTGTGAGCTCCCAATAAAACATTCCCCAGCAATGTCATATAGGGAACATTTTGAAGATTTTGAAAGGTTCTTGAAATTCCGTGTTTAACGATTTGATGTGGTTTACTGTTTAACAGATTAATATCATTATAAACAATATTACCTTTTTGAGGTATACAAAAACCATTGATACAATTAAATAAGGTTGATTTACCAGAACCGTTCGGACCAATTAACGAAAAAATCTCACCCTCGTTAACGTTAAAGGAGATACCATCCAGAGCACGAACTCCGGAGAAATGCATTTGAAGATCTTTGATATTTAAATCATACATAACAAAAAAAGCCCTCGGTAAAAATACCGAAGGCTTCTTTTATTTATTTATCAATCAATCCAGTTTGTAATTACTGTTTGCACTCCGTCTTTTACCTGAACAAGAGTGACAGATTCTGTTCCGGCATGATCATTAGAATTATAGGTTATTGGCGGAAAAGCACCGGAATCCCAATTTTTCAATGTTTCTAAACCATTGACTAATCGTTTCCGAGTGGGGTTTTTACCGGCACGTTCAAGACCTTCTACAAGGACTTTTGCTGTGATATATCCATAAAAATGATACATTCCCATATAAGCTTCCGGGACTTCATATTTTGCGCACAATTCTCTGTAATGAACAGCTTCTGAAGCATCAGAGTTCCATAAATCTGCAAAATTAGCAGATATAAATCCCTCCCCGGCCGGACCTGCAGCTAACGCAATACGGTGATCCATAGTTGGACTGGTACCGTAAAACTGTGGTGAAAATCCCATTGCGGCTGCGGTCTTCATGACTATTATGGGTTCTTTAACCACCCCGGCGATAATCACGTGATTTACTCCACCTTTAATTAAATTACCAACTTGACCTGCAAAATCAGTCGCACCACGCTGATACGCTTCTTTCTGAATTGATACACCCGTCCGGTTTTCAGCTTCGGCTGCACCTTTTAATACATTTGCACCATAATCATCATCCTGATAAATCAATCCGATTTTAGCGATTTCATCATTCTCAAGGATATAATCTACAAGAATATTTGTCTGTTTATCATAACCTGTGTCTGTATGAAAAATTAGATCTCCAGCAACGCGAGATAAATCCGACATAGTTCCAGATTGCGTAGCGGGAGCAATGAGCGGTGTTCCTGTTTCGGCCAAAATGGGTCGAATGGCTTCACAGGGTGATGTTCCAATTACATTATAGAGACAAAATACCTGATCTTTTTCGATCAATTTTTTTGCTGCCACTACAGCCTTTTGGGGATTGTATTGATGATCTTCAACTATCATTTTAATTTGACGACCATGGACACCTCCCTGTTCGTTGATATATTGGAAATACAGATTGGAACCGGAAGGTAAAACTGCGCCCAGTTCTTTCATAGGACCGCTCAAGTCCTGAATATTGCCAATCAAAATTTCTGTATCAGTTACTCCTGGTGTTGGCGCCTGTTTACGACAGGTAAT
>CAJXJG010000141.1 GCA_913054425.1 uncultured Fidelibacterota bacterium | reverse complement strand
CCCTGCTGGATTATTAGGGAATCAAACCTATGTTATTACGATCGGGAGGGAGTTGAAGGATGAGCATGGGGTGCAATTAGCTGAACCGGTTCACCTGGCATATAGCACAGGAGATGAAATTTCCCGTGGTCGTATTTCCGGCAGGGTATATAATGAAGATAATATTTCGGTACATTTATGGAAGATTCAGGAGGATGATATTGATTCAATTTTTTTCTCAATACCTGATTATATAACTGATGCAACTGATGATGGTTTTTACAGATTTGAATTTTTATCACCTGGTATATATCAGATTTTGTCCATCGGGAGTGAAGGCGCAGGTTATCCGCTGGACACAAGGAGAATGCGTTATGGGCTTTATTGGAAAGATTACCTGGAAATGGGGAAAAGCGACACCTTGAGTGGGATCAATATGTTGGTTCAAAAAGAACCGCAACCATTACGTCTTTTAACCGGGGAGTGGAATTCGTCTACATGGGGCAGATTAACTTTCAACAGATCACTGCCGGAAAAAAACCTGAGAGGGGAAATCACTATTTTGACTGATGACAGCTCAGCCATTTCAGCTGAATTTTTTTATGATCCACTTGATGACAGGAATTTGATTGTAACTGTTTCAGATAGCATAAAAGGTGAGACAGTTGAAATTCAATTACAATATTTATTCCAGTTTGAACAATTACTGCTGGATTCATCAAAGGTAAAAGTAAAATTGCCGGAAATTCCGGACACATCTTATCTGGAGTTGGTTTTTCCTGAAAAGAAATTAACTATTCAGCCTGAGATGAAAAACAAACCACCCGTTTCGCTGATTTTTTCCAAGCCGATTCAAATAGACAGTGCATTTCAAAACATTGTGTTTATTGAAGGAGATTCTGATTCGGTGTCATTCGTAACTCATATTATAAATCCCCTGAAGATGAATGTAGAATTAATTAAGGATTGGAAACCAAATCAAAACTATTTATTACAACTGGTGAAAAATAGTAATGCCGGAAAAATGACATTTGAAGATTCCCTCACAAACATACATGTTCAAACTGAAAATTTTATAGGCTATGGCAATCTGTTTGGGGCTGTTGAATTTAGAGGGAAGTCGGAGCTAGTTGCTGAATTAAGATCTCTTGAAAACCCAGAGATTAAATGGACATCCGTTGTAAATTTAGATTCTAGGTTTGAATTAGTAACGATACCGGAAGGACATTATTTTTTAATGATATTTGAAGACCGGGATCAAGATCACAAATATACATATGGGAAGGCAGCCCCCTATTCTCCGTCGGAGTCATTTTTAATGATTCCGGATACCTTAGAGATAAGAGCTAATTGGGATATAGATCTTGCTGCAATTTCATTTTTAGGGACATTCTGAATGTATTGTGTTATTATGGCTGGTGGAAGCGGGACACGTTTCTGGCCTTTGAGCCGGAGAGCAAGGCCGAAACAACTTCTGGATATTGTTGGTGAAAAATCTATGCTGCAACTGACGGTTGACCGCCTCAAGAGATTGAAGATTGTCGAGGATATCTTTATTGTTACTGGAACTGAACTGGCTGAACCAATATTGAAATCCATCAATGGAATCAGTGCTGAGAATATAATAATAGAACCAAGCGGGAAAAATACTGCACCTTGTATTGGTTTAGCAGCTCTTCGTATTGGTGAGTTCAAAGAAGATGCGGTTATGGGAGTATTTCCCGCGGATCATCTAATAGTTGGTCATCAGAAATTTGTCAGAGCTATTAATACATCTAATCGTTTGGCTAAGAAAAACCAGACTGTGGTAACAGTTGGTATCACACCTACATTTCCCTCAACCGCATATGGTTACATCCAGCACACAAAAGAAGGTGCTGCGCATTATTTAGACACATATCATTTAAAGGCATTTGCAGAAAAACCCCATTTAAGATTAGCAGAACGGTTTATAGAGAGTGGAGATTTTTTATGGAATTCAGGGATTTTCTTTTGGCGTGTGGATGTACTGATGGATCTGATGAAAACACACTTGCCGGACCTTCACAGTCATTTACAACAAATAAAATCTTTGTTGAATCATAAAAAAGATATCACCGCCATATGGGAAGGTATAGTCCCTCAATCCATCGATTACGGGATAATGGAAAAAGTAGCTTCAAATGCCTATGTTGTTCGAGCAGATTTTGACTGGAATGATGTTGGGTCATGGAATGCAGTGTGTGACATCCTGCAAAAAAATAAGAAGGGGAACGTGGTGAGAGGGAATGGACTGGTTCTTAACGGAAAAGAAAATTATATTCATTCTTACGATCATTTTACGGCAGTTTTGGGACTTGATAACATCGTAGTTGTTCATACGGAAGATGCTACCCTTGTTGTTCATAAAGATCAAGCAGAAGAAGTGAAATCATTGGTGGAAAGGATAGGTAAATCCAACCGGGAAGACCTGTTGTAAGTGAAACAAAAAAAATTATTAGAACATTTTGTGTCTTTGGCAGAAAAATTGGGATTACGAATTGTCCAGGGAAAAGGTGATTTTTATGGGGGCTCATGTATCCTTAAACAAGATAAGGTCATTGTATTGAATAAATTGAAGCCTATCGAACAAAGACTTCGAGTTTTGGCCCGTGAATTTGCAGATATTGATTTAACCGGAGTTTATATTGTACCGGTACTTAGAGAATATATAAATGAAAAAGGGCTGGGTCTTTTTGAAATGGGTCAGACGGAAAAACCTTGATTTTGAAAGGATATAAAGGCTACAATCCTGCTCGTTTTTGAGCAGAATGAATTAATAAAGGATTACTATTGTGAAAGACTATCAACCTGCTGACATACGAAATATTGCTGTTGTAGGACACGGAGACAGTGGAAAGACAATTTTATGCGAAGCCATGCTTATGTGCGGGGGGCAAATTAACCGGATAGGTTCTATTGAAGCGGGGACAACCACGTCAGATTATCATCCCGGCGAAAAGGAAAGACAAATATCTATTCATGCTACACCATTATATTTGGATTGGAAGGGGAAAAAGTTTAACCTGCTTGATGCGCCGGGATACATGGATTTTGTCGGTGAAGCGATTGGATCAATCAGTGTAGCTGATCTGGCGATGGTGGTTGTGCATGCGGTCAATGGTATTGAAGTGGGTACGGAACAAATGTGGAATTTTGCAACCAACCAAGGAATTTCTAAAATCATTGTTGTGAACGGTTTTGACAGGGAGCATACAAAATTTGATAAAATTTTATCCTCTGCTCGAAAACAATTCGGGAAAAACGTATTCCCGATGCAAATCCCCGTTAATGTAGGTCCGGGATTTAATAAAGTGATTGATATAATGCGGAAAGAAATGATCACATATCAAATGGACGGAAGCGGGGAATTTACTGAGGGTGCCGCAGAAGGCGAATGGAGTGATAAAGTTGAAACTCTTCATGAGGAACTGATTGAATATGTTGCGGAATCAGATGATGCTCTTCTTGAAAAGTTTTTTGAGGAGGGTGGCCTTTCTGAAGATGAAATGCGTAGTGGTATTCATGCAGCGATTCAGAATCAAACTATTGTTCCGCTATTTTGTACATCCGCAACAACAAACGTGGGTGTTTCACGGTTGTTAGATTTTATTGCGAATTATGGTTCTTCACCTATAGACAGAGCGAAAATTGTTGCAAAGGATCTTCGTTCAGGAGAGAATGTAGATGTTGAACTGGAAAACAGTAATCCAGTGGTACAGGTGTTTAAAACCATTAGCGAGGCTCACGTTGGTGATCTGTCTTTTTTCAGGGTTTATTCCGGCAGGATAACAACCGGGATGGATATGTTCAACACATCCCGCGGAACGACTGAACGATTTGGACAGCTTTTTGTTTTAAACGGGAAGACAAGAATAAGCGTAAATGTGTTAAATCCAGGTGATATTGGTGCCGTCGTTAAATTAAAGGATACTCATGCCGGAAATACCCTGTGCAGTCCGAAATTCAAAGTAGTAATACCGGAGATTCAATATCCAAATCCAAATATTCACTCCGCAATTGTTCTTAAATCAAAAGGGGATGAAGAAAAAATATCTATGGGTTTGGCCTCTCTTAATGAAGAAGACCCAACGTTTGTATATCGAGTTGATGATGAAGTGAAGCAAACAATTATTTCCGGACAGGGAGAACTTCATATCAAGACATCAGTTGAACGCTTAAAACGGCGATTTAATGTTGATATTGATCTTATTGAACCAAAAATTCCTTATCGTGAAACTATTCGTGGAAAAGGTGAATCCAAATACCGTCATAAAAAACAGTCTGGCGGGTCTGGTCAGTTTGCTGAAGTTTGGATGCGCATTGAACCAAAAGATCGTGGCGAAGGAATTGAATTTGTTGATTCACTTCGCGGACAGAATGTAGATCGTGTTTTTGTTCAATCTGTGGAAAAAGGTGTAAAAGCAGCTTGTGATGAAGGGATTCTGGCCGGGTACCGGGTTGTGGATTTAAAAGTGGATTTTTATGATGGAAAACAGCATCCGGTTGACTCCAAGGATATTGCCTTTCAAACTGCGGGGAAAAATGCCTTTCGGGAATCATTTATGGTCGCCAAGCCCGGATTACTGGAACCGATTACCAATGTGGAAGTGAAGGTTCCGGAAGAGTATATGGGCGATGTGATGGGGGATATTTCCAGCCGGAGAGGCAAAATTACCGGAGTGGATACTGATGGGCATTTTCAAAAAATAAAAGCTCAACTTCCCCAAGCTGAGCTCCATAATTATGCAACAACTATAAGATCTCTGACTGGGGGTCGTGGCTTCCACGCCGAATCACACAGCCATTACGAAAATTTACCAAAAGAGTTTGAAAA
This sequence comes from uncultured Fidelibacterota bacterium, assembly GCA_913054425.1. Lineage (GTDB taxonomy): Bacteria > Fidelibacterota > Marinisomatia > Marinisomatales > UBA8229 > UBA8229. Next base: position 260 of record CAJXJG010000141.1, on the reverse strand, counting down.
AAAGGTCATTGCAGATTATAAACGCCAAAGAGAAGAATAAACGAATCAGCTCAAGTAATTTCTTTTTTCCATGAGAAAGCTTTGGGCTCCGTGGCGGATTGAGTATGTCCGCAGTGAAAAAGATGACGGTTGTATCTTTTGTGACAAACCAAAAATGGATCACAGGGAAGGACTAATCCTTGCAAAAGGAAAAGCAATATGCACCCTCATGAATCTGTATCCCTATACCAATGGTCATTTGATGGTTGCGCCCTATAGAC
>CAJXJG010000140.1 GCA_913054425.1 uncultured Fidelibacterota bacterium | reverse complement strand
TCCTTGTTGGTGGATACCAGATGATTACTGAAGGAACCCATTACACGATGAGTCCAACCCTCATTGGGAAGAGTGTAGAACACCGCATTGTCACTGATCGAATATGGTTCCTGACAGGAGGCTGTGCTCATATCCTTCTCGAAATTCTCAAGCAATTTCGGAAAGATATCACTTTGTTCCGTAAACCGGAATATATCCGAGCCGCAGGCTTTGGTCGCTTCAGCTATTTCTTCAGGAGGGAAAAATAGATCGTCCACTGTCTGTCCATAACTATTGTAATTTACAACCAGACCAATCTGTTTCAGCAAAGTGGTCTGTTCTTCATTCAGATTTTCGGATTTGGCCATATTCATAGCCAGATCCATATGATTGTCTCCAAATGCAGTTGCAATCGACCAGAGACGGTTCTTGCCACTGACATGTGAATTAACAATCAGGCCTGTCGATACATTCGGCTCAGTATTGATGTGATACGTCAGGTTAGGATGTTCGATCAACTTTCCTGGGTCGTGATGGTCAAAATATTCGACCGTAGCCCCGGAATCAAGGAGTCTCTGGACATCCTTCCGGTTCTTGGCATGGGAGACATCCAGGACCGTCACCAAATCGCCCTCACCAGCTTCCACTCGACCCACCAGACCGACATCCCGTTTGACGCCCGTGATCAGGGTCGCATCCCGGGGATGGGCCAGACGTAGCTGATGCCAGGCGAATATTCCGTCCGTGTCACCGTTGAATACGTCGTAATTGGCCATTACTTCAACCAGCCTGGCAAGTTCCCTATTTGCCTTTCCTCGAGGAAAGCCCGGGTCTTGCTGATATCGCCTTGATAATATGCTTCCAGCTCGCTACGCTGGGAATCGGATATGGTCTCGGTATGGGGCTTGGCATTCAGGAGATTGTAGATCCCGCTGAAGGGCCACTTCAACCAGGGCATGTAGTACCAGACACCCGAGAATAGACTGTCAAAGGATGTGGCCACCCGTTGTAGACCCTTGCTTCGGTAGAGCATCGATTTGTTCTCGACACGCGTCTGTTTCCTGGCAATCAAACTCGAATCGAGATCCAGCCACTCGCATAACCCTGAAACGAAATCGTGCTTGCCCTTGACCAGGTCATCAAAGAAACAGATCTTCAGCCTGTCACCAAAGACGGAATGCCAATCCGAAAGGAGAGATGCATAATTTCCTCCCACCATGGCCCAGAAGTCATAATTTTTCTTCTGGATGGGTTGTTCTCCCGGAACTTTCTTGCATGCCTCGATATAAGTCCCAAAATTGAGTCTGCCATCGATATGTCCCAGACTCTTCTTGTATTTGTAGAAGGAGAATAATCGTTCAACTGGATCGCGTAAGACTAAGATCACTCTGGAATCCGAAGAAAAATTGTTGATAGCGTCTGCGCTTTCCCGACCACCATAGAAGTATCCCGGTGTGGCCTCCATCGCATATCTCTGTTCTGAATGTCCGGAGAAACATTTCAGGTAGGCCTCCAGACCACTAGCCATCTCCTTGATCTTGAACGGATGGAAATATCCTGGTTCTTTACGACTAGAAGAGAAAACATCGGGATGTAAAGCTAAATAATGGAAAAGAGAGGTTGTTCCTGCCTTAGGAACTCCAGCTACAAAGAGATTCGGATTCACAATTTGTCAGATAGGCCCGTATTAATCAACATATCCAAGACGGCGTAATGGATTTTGCAATAACCGAGTAATACTTTCCTGATCACTTTCTGAAAGATTATGCTTCCACTTACCTATTGATTCAGAACTTATTGGTTTTGATAAATTTGCATGATGGGATTTGTCGGTATCTCCTAATTTTTCTACCTGAGAAATATGATCCAACATATCTGAATTGTAAACTACATCAAGAAAATCACATACTTTCTTGATTGATTTATCTGGATGAGTGACTAAATCTTCATATCGAATTTCCATGTAATTATCTTTGATCTTTGAACCGAAGGCTTGGGCCAATTCAATACTGTTAGTCCATCGATTTGCTGCTTCTAAAATAGTGTCATATCTTTCCATTTTAAGATAAGAACTGGCTACGTCACGTCCATCCCGAATGATATGAATAAACTTAGATTGTGGAAAAACATCACCAATCCAATTTAGATACAATGTATTCATTGGAGTTTTATCACCCCATATCTTAGAACCTAGTAAATGCTTCTCGGCATAAGTGCAAAATAGCTCATCAAAAATATTTGAAAGTGTTCTCTTAGACTCATCAATATTTTCTAAACGGTTGTGAACATCTTCAAGACTAATGTCCCAAGTGTAGAACTCCTTACAATTTTCAAATTCACTAAGAACCTCAGATACAACATATTTCCAATCTCTATTGCTAAAAATGTGGAATCTCTTGATGGCGAACGGAAGGCGATACGATTCCGGAGGTATAGTAATATCAGAACTACCTGACAAAATAGACCTCAATAATGTATTTCCAGAACGGCCTGAACCAATAATGAAAAAAGGTACACAACTTAGGTTTGATTTGTCATTATTTACTTGATAACGACTGTAAAAGGGTCGTTGAAATAATTTGAGTCGATTGTATATTTTATGAATTAGGATAGGAATTGCCATTTTCTACTCTTTAAGGAAACGAGGCCACTGCTTGTGTAAACTCCAATCATCATCAGTACTCAAGCCCTTTCCAAATATTTTTGAGAAACCTTCCTTGATAATAAAACCAAATGTCAATCTTTTGTCAATGCTGTTCATTAATCCTAACATAAAAATACGTGATGATTTGGCATGAACTAAATCCTTAGATCTAAAACGACCATTAACCATCAAAGTTCCAAATCCCCACGGATATGAGAGAACATATAAGAGACTCTCACTGGACATCTCAATATCTGGCTCTGAACCACTATTTGAAATGGGAATAAGCCCCTTTGACCAACCAAATTGATAATATTTCTTAGTATCAAATAATTTAATAGTAATGTTTTTAGCTCCAAAAAATGGAATGTATCTATACATACTCATCGCAAGCGAAGAATTATTTGTATTGAGGCTCGACAAATATTTTTGGGAGGCTTGTAACAATTCTTTATCGGAAACCGTCGTAGACAAACTTCTGTAATTTAAATTAGAAATCTGAGAATACGCTTTATCATAAAGCTTTATTGATTTTTCACTATTAAATTTAGATTCAAAGTCCCAAGTATCTCCTGGATACATAACAATAGATTCTGAATCTGTATTGTTATTGATGTATTCATGCGCTGTAGATATTGTATTTATTGAATCATTCATATATTTATTATCATCATGAGAAAAATAAACAAAGCTAGCAAATGGAATTGTATATTTTGGATTGAAAATTTCCGTTTGAATTTTTATGCGATTTAATTTTTCTTTCGCCGATCTTTCACGTATCTCTTTGTCATCAGGATTTCCTTTCCAATTTGCATATGAAAATTGAGACATGAGAACATCAACCTCGCCTGTAGTTTTTTTTACAGATTCACACAATTTTTTATTGCTGATTACACAATCATTTATGTTCAATAATTTGAAACCATTAGTTTCATACAATAACCAAGAATCAATACCAAACATTTTACCGCAAGTTATTGAGAAATCATCCTCAATCACAAATTTGGTGCGATGTGAAAGTTCCTCGACCTTAAATGATAGTTTTTTACAAAAATTTACTACACGTTTATCTGTTGTTTCCTGAAATAATACTGTTATCTTCTTACGAATTTCTTCATCAATTTTACCTAAAACCTGGGGTGCAAAATGATCGGGATGCTCATGTGAGAACCAAATATGTGTTATATCTTTGAAAGATTCAACTTTAAACTGGGTCTCAACAAGTAAGTCCCAACCATCATTAAAAGAAGAGCCAAATAGCCACGGATCTGCGATAATTCGTGAGTTTTTGTATTGGAATATATATGATGCATGATTTACCCATTCAATCTTTATTTTACCACGCATTTATTCAGCTTAGGATTGATTCATATCTATTTATGACTTTCTTGGCTATCTCAGAAGAATCATGATATTTATGTACAAAATCATAACCTAATTTCCCTTTATCCCTTAATTTATCACGGGTTGAATAAAGATTCCTAATTGTGTTTGATAAATCATTAGGATGGCAATTAATGATAGGTAAATCATATTCTTTGTACAAAGATTCTGTAAGTGTACAAATAACTGGGCGACCTATAGCCATAGCCTCTATAGATAAAACGCCATAAATTCCAAAATCGGGATTTATCCAATCTACGATTATATTACTTTCAGATATCATTCCCATTAATTTTTTATGTTCGACATTTTCCACTAAATTTAATTCAATTTCAAGGCCTTCATCCTTAAGGGTGTCAATTGCACCAATTACGGCCAGAGTGTTCTTAATTTTTCTATTACTAGGGGCGTGAAGTATAACCAATTTTTCATTTATATTTAAATCTGAATATCCTATTTTTTTCAGATTTACAGGATTGGGTAACCATTCAGCGCTTTGAACTGATTTTAATAAATCTGGTGTACTAACATAAATATGCTTTACAAAATCATTTGCAAGTTTTGAAGGCATTCTATTTCTTATTTCAGAACCATGATAATGGAGAATCACAGGTTTGTTCATTATTCCGGCCCACATAATTAAATCTCGATATCCTGCGCTTATTGCTTGACCATGATAGTGTAAAATATCACAGTCTTTAATCAAGCCATATAATCTACGTCCAAGCTCAAGCTTACCTTGGAAAAATTTTGTAGGTATAGATGACAAATCGTAATCATAATTGTCATGCAAATGCTTGTTCCCAGTAACAACTAAATTAGAATCAATACCCAATTCTCGTTGAGCCCTTACTAAATTAGATGCAACCTGTGCTGGATTATTAAGGTGAAGAACGCGCATCAGTTGATTTCCAGGAGCTGATTTCGGCTATCGATCAGCAACCCGACTGCCCAGCGTGCGATGACGACCCCAGCCACAATACCGATCAAAGGGTCCAGAATGCTGAAAGCGGATGGATTGAGCATCCCGAACAACAAGGCCATGATCACCATCATGGAGACCAAGGCATCGGCCAGAACATGAAGATAGGCACCCCGGCGATTCAGGTCC
>CAJXJG010000139.1 GCA_913054425.1 uncultured Fidelibacterota bacterium | reverse complement strand
GCCGGTGATCGGGGTGTGGCTACAATATAGCTAAGGCCAACAGCCGTTACACCGATATAGACAATTTTATTTTGAATGAATTGCGCATTAAATGTACCATCCAAAACATCAGCTGCAGAGATAAATTGTTGCGGAAGAGTATCTTTATAATAGATCCATTTCTGACTTTGTTGATCAGTAGGAATTGAATAATCACCTGTAGATACAAAATGCCCTTGCATATATTTTTCAGTTAAATAATATTTTTTCTGATTGAGTGCAGTGCGGATCATTTCCAGTTCCAGCGAAGGCCACATAGTTTGTCCAATTTTTATCATCATAGGAGTTTTGCGTACAACTCCATCTTTTTCAGGAATGTAACCTAAATTACCTATACCACGTGCATTTTGTTCAAGTATATTAAGTGAATGAATGCTTTCAGGATAATGAAAATAAGAGCTTGTATTGACACTCCCTTTTTTTTCCACGGTATAACGAACACGTTGTTTCAGTGGTTTAAGTTTTGCTTGAATGTTAAAAGCTGGAGATATTCCCATAACAACATTGTGTTGACGAAACACGTTAGAAAGTAATTGATCATTAGATAATTGAAAATAAAAATCTTTAAATTTTTCCTTATCTAACTGATACTGATTAGCTATTTTATCAAGAGATGTTCTGTCTTCTTCTGGTAACAAAATGTCAATACTAATAATAATAGCACCAGCTTTGCCAATCTTATCAACCAAGGAGGCAAGAAACGTGCGAGGCCAAGGAAATTGACCATATTTTTCTAAACTTTTTTCATCAATTGCTACAATAACAACAGGTGACTCTTCATAACTTATGGGGAAAAAATTTTGATAATAATCAAAGCTTGATTGACGGACATTTGCGAAGAAATTAAGATCAAAAAGACGAAGCAATAAAAAAATAAAAAAAAGAATTATTGCCCCCAATAGAACAAAATGCGTTTTGAGATCTTTTATTATTTCTTTAATCATGTTCAGTTAGACTTTTCTTTTATCTATTAAATTATGCAATACACATTTAATATTGAATTATATTCTAAATAATATCCACTATTAACTATAACGCGTAAATAAATTCATAAAGACTTCAAGACTTCGTTAAAACAAAACGCTTATAATTAGTCATCAAAATAATTTTCACCCGAATAATGCCGCCATGCATCTATCGAACTTGACCCAGTTGACGATGTGCCTACAGGAGAGAGCACAATAATACTATTTGTTCCTTTAGGATTAGTTTCAATGTCTTGTGCAATAGCGGAAGCAGAACCGGATACACCAAATCCTGAGCCTGTTTGTTCAAGAATTTCTCCTCTGTCGTAGGTGCCTTCTACATCCGCATTCGAGACACCAATATAGATCTGACTTCCTTGGGTTGTCGCTCCGGTGCCAAGACCAGCTCCCAGGGCCACAACAAGACGTTTGTAATTGGGACACATATACCCATAAGTACCAAGAATCGCATCGCCAGGACTACACAACTTGGTTGTAGGCTCATAGATAACAAAATAGACTTGCTCCTTATCATAGAGCACTTTGCGTCCAGTTACTTTTCGACTGAGGGGTAAATCAATATACCAGCCAATATTTTTATTACTACCAACATTATTTAACTGAATACAAGGTTTACTAAGAGATGTTGAATCTGTACAATTACCAATTGCATAGTGAGGATCTTTATCAGTTGTATCTGCTGCTGTTTGCCACGATAAACCAAAATTCATAAAAGTCATATCGGAGATCCCGTACAACCTGTTATGAATATCGTTACGTTCGGCCAAATTATCCATATTACCTGTTCCCCAATACAAACGTAAAATATTGCTCTCTATAGAAGAAGTTGTAATAGGAATATCCACGCTTCCGTCAAGGACTAGGGAAACTTCTTGGTAAGTGCGAATTCCATTCGCATGAACACCGGTATCATACGCCAAATCTTCAAAGAGTTTGATTTTACGACCCAATTCGGATCCCGCATTATCGGTTAAATCAATCTTCCATAATTTATTTTCATAATCCACAACGTATGCAAGGGCACCATAATAATCTGCCTTAATGGTATTGTCGCGTTGTATCACTGCTAGATTGGCATTAACTGTATTATAAATAGAGTTGTCTGGATCATCGGGAATTGCAATTTGTTTAATAATTTGTCCAGGACTGTCCTCTAGATCCATGACGTAAACGACATTTCCGGTAGTGCAATCCAAACCGTAATTTTGTCCACCGCCAAAGGCTGCTACCCACTTCTTAACGCCATTAACCTTAATATTGAGAATATTAGGCATGGAGGTTGTAAGGGCTAGCCTGGTATAATCATATTCGGCTGGCACAGCTGAAGATAAAACTTCGCATTCGGAATCTTGCATAATTAATGCTCCTGATTTTATACTAATTGGAGAATCCTCATCACGAATTAAATTAATAAGTTTATTTCCAACTTTCGATTCATAGAATATAGCCTCACTCGTTCCATCCAAATTCTCAACTGTTGCATATCCAGCAGTCTTAAATGCACTAGCATCTAAAACATTTAAATCCGCTGTCCATACGTCGTTCACAGCTGTCGTGATCTCTGTTTGTTCAGTAGCCACATCATAGGTGTAATCGTTCAATTCGGTATTATGAATATCAGAACTTGCATCATAAGTTGTCTGCCATACTTTCACACTGCGCGATAAGCCTGGTCCACGTATATCGTTGAGAATAGTAAACATGTGAATTGGATTATCCGGATTGGTTACATCAAGAGCAGTATAGCCTCGTCCTCCTAGTCCAAATCCTACCATCACAACTGTTTTCCATTTTCCATCTGTATAAATATCCTTTGCCACCACTGGACCATCGACTCCATAAACAGAGAATTGTGGTTTTCTAACAGTGGTTTCATTGTAAACAGTATCTTCGTCCGTATGCGTAGTAGCTGGATCACAGTATACTCCGCAGTCATATCCTCTTGTAAGATCTATGAAGGTTGAAGCGGTTTTTCCGGTATAGCTGATGAATTCCTCATTGATACGCAACACACCCGTACTTGGAAAATCACCTGTATCGTTAACAGTAATCGAAGCAGTATCAGCTGCGCTTACATTGCCGTCAAGCTCGGTCTTTATTTGAGAAGATACTATAGACCGGAAGTTTTTAAGAATAGCAGGAGGGACAAAAGCCCATAGTTCCGAACCAGGATTAGAGGCGATAGGACAAGTTGCATTAGAAGTTTGACAGCCATTATCAAAGGCATGTATCATCCCGCCATTCGATCCAATAATAAGCGTATTTTGTCTATTCTTCTTATCTTCCCTAAAAGCATTATAGCCATTTGAATAACGATATGCAGCCTCGGTATCCGGGACATCTGATGAAGCAGAAGCAGAAGGGGGTCCTATATAGGCTGGCGTAGAATTATAAAAATCATGAAGTTTAAAAAGTAATGGTGCACCGGCACCTCCCTTATCTTCTGTATAACAATCTGCATCATAAGTGATTGCATCAATACTTCCACAATCAGAATCTTGATCAAACATGTCGTGACCACGCATGAATTTCATGATCCGCGCTATATCGCGTGATCCTAAATGTGTTGTTCCTGCCATCATTAACTCTTGAGTACTGGCTTCAACTAAAGTCTCTCCACTAACATCATAATCTGGATCAAAATTATTATTCTTGTAAGTACCGGAGGTGGGATTTTCTATTCCATCATCTATGGTCCACACTTTACGACCACTTGTAGCTGTTACAAGGGCAGTGCGGCCATTTAGTTTTTTATGAAAGGAAATTGTTCTATTAGGGTCCAACCCTTCGGGATCAGCGATGCTCCCGTCCGCGTTGATTTCATGGCGAACAAGAAGTCCTTTCCACTGATCACTCTTCTCGTACTCAAAGGACGGTTGACAGATATAGCCATTGGGAGTGGAGCTAAAGTCCACTTTAGGAGAGGTAAAGGTCAGATTGCCACTTATGGCGGATAGAATAGCCGTGCGTAATCGCTGTGTTAAGTTGCCAACATCACTAGCAAATAGTGCTCCTGGCGGCGTTGTATCTCCTAATGCCTCTGTTGCTAAATTTCTGAAAGCAGATGTCGTACCACCAGAAGCAACATCAGAGCCCAGTCCAACAATAAAAGATTTTACCGGTTGCAGGGGTGCTGCAACGTTACTCAATAAGGGCAATTCAATCTCAGGCGTTGGATCTCCTGGGTTATTAAAATATGCGCCATCACTAATGATCAAATTAAAATTTCCCTGACACGGAGCACTTGCTGATAATGGCGATCGTCCTGGGTTGTGCCAATATTGAGTTCGCACATATTCTAATGCCTTTCCTAACCATGTTTTATTCTGATGATTACCTGGACCTCCATGTCTAATTGGAGGAAGCGTTGTCGATATAATTTCACTTGCACCTGTTGAAGAAATATCAGTGTGAATAACAGTATTTTTCCCCCACACTGTAAAGCCAAAATTAGCCCCTGCAGTTAATTCGGGATCTGTCAGAATAGAACGTATAGCCAATTTCGCTATTTCCATCCTTTTTGCTCTAGGGTTAGGGCTGCGGTCAACATAATCACCGTCGCTATTAAATTTTGATATCCACCTAGCATTGTTGTTTCGTGCTTCAGGAGCAAAGATGTTCCCGCTCGAATCAACATCTAACCCCTCTATATTGTTAGTCTTTCCCGCACCTGTTCCTCTTCGAGCAAAACGAGAAATAAAACTACCTGTATTCGCATTAAATTTATTAATAGTTCCACTACTAAATCTTCGCCAAACATATAAAAAATCATCGGTAGTAGTTGCCGTTGTTTTACCCGATGCAGCCAAACCTTGTGCATGTGTTAGTCCGGTAATGCAGTGTGATCCACCGGTAAAAGTTGCATTACTTAAATCTGAAGTATTAAACTTACAAATTTTTTGTCTGCGATGGGATAATAAATATACATGTTCACCCGTACCTTCACCAACTACAGCTATGCCGTCACGAGTGCCATGAAGTCTATCAATTGACCCAGAAATATTTATTGATGTAACTAAGCTTAAATCACTTTTATTAAGTTTATAAAGTATAAAACTTCTCGTTAACGCGTAGACATGATCCCCATAAACTT
>CAJXJG010000138.1 GCA_913054425.1 uncultured Fidelibacterota bacterium | reverse complement strand
AAAATCTCCCATATCGTAATAAACCTGGCCCATATTGTTCAGTGTTTTTCCATAATTCCTTGTGTCATCAAGCTCTTCCTTAATCAACAGGCTTTTATTATAATAATCAATAGCCTTTGAATAGTCATAGTCCTTCCAATACCATATCCCTATGTTATTGACATATTTAGATATTTTAAGTTTATCATCAAATTCCTTGGCAATACTATAGGCCTGGAGCCAGTACTCAAGTGCCTCATCGAGACGCTTGGTTTTATAGTAAAGAATAGCAATGCTGTTCATTGTTTTTGCCATGCTGCTCTTATCGTTCATATCTTTAAAAATAGATAAGGCTTCATTGAATTTTTCCAGCGCCTGCTCATACTGGCGTTGTTTCCTGAACAGTGCACCCTGTTTTCGTAGTGCATCTGCAATGTTGGAATTATCCTCCAGGCGCTTGCTTTTATTAAGGGACTGTTCATAAAATTTTGCTGCCTTGTCATATTCCCCATTATCATAATACATCTGTCCCAGTTGGAGCTGAGCGGCTATTAACTGATCATCAATGGAAATGGCAGCCTGCATAAGCTCCATAGATTGTTCTGTTTGCTCATAGTCCTTACTGCGGGCATAAAGGTCCTTAGCTTTGAGATACAGTTGATAAGCTTCAGGGTTAGTGGTAGGAGCTTTGGAAATATCCTGATTGGTAGTTACGTTCAGAGTCTTCAAGATGTTCTTAGCAAGCTTACCCTTGATGGAAGGGAGGCTCTCCCATTGTTCCATCCAGCGGTCTGACCAGAGGACCTTTGACTCCTTGGTGTCATAAAGTTCAAGCGATAGCTGGAACATGTTTCCTATCTTCCAGAGTGTGCCAGTTGAGATGTAGCGGACAAACAGCTTTCTGGCTATCTCTTCTACTGGTAAATCAATTAGTTCTTCTATCTGTCTGAGGCTCGCCACTCTTATCAATCCTGCACCTGATACATCAGATATAAGGTCAGCACTTATTCCGTAGGCATAAAACTCGTCTTCATCAGCTCCCTTATTTTTTAATGGAATGATGGCTACTGATGGAACTATCTTTTTCTTTTGTCCAGCCAATTCAAGAGCAACATGATTCATTCCTCTTCTCAATAGATCGCTTAACTTTCCTTCGTGGTCATAGCTCACAGCCTTTAAAACGGTAGCTGTTTCAATACTAATAATCCTTGCAGATACTGTAAAAACATTTCCAACCTTACTGATACTTCCCGCTATCATTTGTTCCACACCAATGAGTTTTCCTGCCTCTACTAATTTGTCATCTGAGGTAAAACCAGCCTGCTGGAATCCCTGCTCTTCAAGAACCTCCTCCATTTGATCACGCTCTACTACAATAAACTCCCCTGTTTGAGTAAGTTCATTGCGTAACCTGTCAGACAATGCACTGGCTTCACTGGAAGATACACCTTTTCCTTCAAAATCCAGTACAGCTATGGAAATCTGTGCACTAAGGGTTGAAGTCAGAAGCAGTAATATTATTTTTTTCATCTCTTCAATTTACCCAGAGTAATCAATCTCAAATTATTGCGGCAAGTCTGCGGGTTGGTGTATCAGGTGATGACATTGGGTGAAATTATCTTACTAAAAGAATCATTTAATTACATTGCGGATATTAATGATTGGGTATAGTGATGCTGGGGGGAATTCATGATTTGCTGTGCATCCCCTCTTTCAACAATTTTCCCTTTAGAAAGAACGATTATGCTCTCAGCGAACGCCTTGACAACATTCAGGTCATGGGAAATAAAAAGGATCGCAAGGTTTCGTTCCCGAACAAGGCTGGTAATAAGGTTAAGGATTTTCGCCTGGATAGACAAATCCAGAGCTGAAACAATCTCATCACAGATCAGAACTTGAGGATTCACCGCCAACGCTCGGGCGATGTTCACCCGCTGTCGCTGACCACCAGAGATCTCATGAGGGTATTTCCCGGTGATTTCACCGTATAGGTCAACTTGTTCCAAAAGAGAACCAACCGTTTCACTGGAATGATGTAATAAAAGCACTTCATTGAGGGTCTGTCCGGTTGTCATTCTGGGGTTTAAAGCGCTCAGGGAATCCTGGAAAATAAATTGTATTTCCGAACGCAGATGAGACATTTTCAGGGGATTATACAGTGTACCGTCAAATTGAAATTCTCCGCTAAAATGATCAACCAAACCAACCAGAGCATTTCCTATGGTTGTCTTTCCACTGCCGGATTCCCCTACAAGAGCAGTAATCCTTCCAATAAACAAGTCCAGATTGATATCAAACAACACCTGGCCTGGAGACCGGTTTTTATAAAATAAACCCTGTTTTTTTGGAAAAAATACAGACAGTCCCTGTACTGTTAATATGGGTTTATTCTGATTAATCACTTCCGTAATGAGGATAACTCCCCGGAGCTTTGAGCATACTTAAATTTTCTTTTTCTCACTTTTGTCCTTCTCGCATTCCCATTTTGCTCAATGAATCCGCCTCTTTATTTTTTTCCCTTAGAATATGTTCAATGCTCCAGTCATCTAACTCATCCAGTAATGTTACGGCTTGGGAATGAAGCGGTTTCATTCGCTCGTTTTTTACCTTGTACTGCCCCATTACCTGCCGTACAATTAATTGGCTATCTGCATATATATTGAGTTTTAATAAATTCAACTCACATGCTAGTTTAATGCCTTTGATGAGAGCTTCATATTCAGCTTCGTTGTTTGTCCTGCTTCCGATAAACTCTGAAAAAGAATATAATTCTTCACCATTGCGATAGAACACTCCCCCAATTCCGGCGGTTCCAGAGTGTAAATCAGCAGCCCCATCTACAAAGAGTTCAACTGTACCTGAATCAGATAGTTTGCTGCGAAGGGTTGATATAACCTGCTGATGTTCCGGAGAAATATGAGGAAAATCCTCATTGTTGAGGATTAATTTAAGAACTTCAATTTCTTCTTTGCTGATTTTCATGATGATGGGTAGAAATTAAGACTGTAGCATGAAAGAAGGAACACCTAAGGTGTATAATTATTCGAAGGATTTGAAAAACAAATGAATGTCATATTGAGTCCATCGAAATATGATGATATCTCGACAGTGAATAATCCCCTCGATCCGCTTATGCTAAGGCTACGGTGGATAAATAACGCCCCTCCTTCTTCGGGGCTACTCAGGGTGACAGTTCTCGGGTTATTTTCAGGGTTTTTCAAAGCTTTCTATTCCTAAAACTCAATCCAAATCTTGGTTTTGTCTTCTTTTTGATAAAGAGTTTTCAGTTTATTTCTTGAAAATATAGGGATTTGTCCCGGTCTTGGCTGGACACTCCTCCCAATAGTAGCACCAGTTACATAAAAAGGATTCTTTTGGGGCAAATTCCCCGCCTGACGCGATTTGACCCTGAATTTGATCTATGGTCTTCTTTGTCTTTGAAATCAGCGAATTCAACTGATTTTCTGTCCGGGTTGAACGGACCTCCAGGCCATGCTGAAGAAAATGCCAAACTAGTATGACGGATTCTACATTATTTTCCAACTGCTGAAGCCCAATCTGGTACAAAGCCAGTTGTAAATCGGAATCTGCCTGTTTTTGGGTTAAAGCGCGTTTACCGCTTTTATAATCATGGATTTCCCAAATGCCATCGCCGGTATGGTCTACCCTGTCTAAAATTCCCTTCATAACGTAACCATCTGAATCGTCAAGGTTAAATACCAGCTCAAACTCAATTCCTGTCACAGGTTCAGAAAATGGTTTGTATAATCGGTAATACCGCGCCAGGCAACCCTCCCCGAGAGCAAAGTAATTTTCGGATCCAAATTCTCTCCATCTGAAAATGGCGATGCGGTTATGCCAGGATTTTTCCCACAATTCCCTGTATTTCTCCAGCACCGTATCAATTATTGGGATTTTCTTCTTAGCCACTTCTTGATATAAAAATTCTAGAGTTTCATGCACCCTCTTTCCCATAAACGCTTCGATGCTGTCATCCGGTTTTACGATCTTATCGATGTAGTAAAATTTAAATTTGGCCGGACATTTTTTAAACGTTTCAAGACTGCTGTATGAAAATCTTTCGATCATTTTTTTACCAAAACACCAATCCTGATTGCAAAGAATGCCTGCATTCTGAAATTATCACATTAAACCTATGTATCTTCAGTATCCCAGGAAAGGCGTCTGAAGTCTAAAATCTCCAAATCCATTTTCATCAACAAAGGTAAAATTATTGTTTATTTCAAGATAATGCCAGACTTCATAGATTTTCCGTTCACGATGGACATTGATACGCTCCACGTCATCAGGAACACCGAATAAAATATAAATCATTCCCATATCAGATTCCCATCCTGGCTGGAAACCCGTAAAATGTTCATTGGAGTAATGGACCCTCCGGTAATATTCTTCCATTAGTTCATTGTGGAAACCATGGGGTGTAGGATCCCGATTTTTCCAAAAAGACCTGAACAATCTTTCACGGTCTTTCCTATTAGAATTCTTGAGTTCAAGTTTCTCTTTATCATCAAGGATATAGCGCATTTGTTCAATAGCATCGCTCATATCAGAAATAAAAGCTGAAATTCCTGCTTTTTTAAGCGAAAAATTAACAGATTTGGAAACTGAATTATTTTTCTGGATTAAAAATGCTTTCAGTGAATATTTTATTCCCTTCAGCACGGAATCAGGAATGTTCAGGTTCAGAGTAAAATTAGTGTCCTCTCCGTTTATGCTTTGTTCATGTTTCCAGAGAGTTCCTTCACCTTTTGAGTTCAGGACGACCATAATTTTTGCAGTCCCTGCCTGAATTCTCCCTGAAGTATGAACCGTTATTTCTCCTGTAACCGCTTCGATAGCACTCGTAAGCACTGGAATTTTCCCCTTGGTAAATCCCCAATCACCATTTTTGTTGTTAAGGATTATCGGTGGATATAAAATAACTTTTCCGGTGTACCGGGATAAATCCAAATCCAGGGAATATTCTGCAAATTTGCGCGTATCCAGATCCATGACATCAGAAAGCAGGCGATATTCTCCAGGAATGGCCGCAAATTCTGTCATGAACGTTACAAACAGTTTTGAGGACACTGTCCCTGAATAATCCTCCACCAGGACTGAATCCTTCCACACTCTATGTATTTTCTGCATACC